>DATCVX010000593.1:0-1720 GCA_036566705.1 Arthrobacter sp.
TGCCACCAGCTGGTGCTCCATCTTCATGGCTTCCACGGCGAGCAGAACCTGGCCGGCTTCCACGGTGTCGCCGTCGCTGACTGCCACGGACACCACTGTGCCGGGCATGGGCGAGCGGACCTCGGGGTCTGCCGTGCCTTCGTCGCGATGGATGGCAGCAAGCACCCGTTCGAGCCTGGACTCCCGCGTCAGCACCTCCAGCCGGCAGGACCAGCCGCCGTTGCCAAGGAACAGTGCCGCGGGGCCGACGGAGGCCGGGTTGTCCGGGCCCGTACTGCGGGGACCCCGCACGGCCGGGGCCAGTGAGTACTCGGTGGTTTCGCCGTCGAGGGTCAGCACCGCCTGCCGGCCGGAGGCGAGCTCCAGCGACGCCGGACGCACCGGTCCGCTGTCCACTGCCACGACGGCGGTGCCCGCCGCAAGGCTGCCGGATACCCGCACGGTTGCAATGCCGCCGTCGGGCGTTCCGAGGCTGATCCGCCGGGGCGCCGGCGCGCCGATCCGCCAGCCGTTGCTGGCCTGCCACGGACCGGAGTCGGTCACCGCGCTGTGCTGTTCCCCGCTCACGGCGGCGTACAGGGCGGCGGCGACCAGTTCGGCGTCGCCGATCCGCCGGAACGCGAAGTCAGGCATCTTGCGCTCGATCAGGCCGGTGTCGATGTGCCCTGCGCGGACATCGGGGTCGTTGATCAGCAGCCGCAGGTACTCAACGTTTGTGTCGATGCCAAGCGCGGTATGCCCGGCAAGGGCAGCGTCGAGGGTGTCCAGGGCAACGGTGCGGTCCGGTCCCCACGCGATGACCTTGGAGATCATGGGATCGTAGCTGGACGAGATTTCAAGCCCCTCGAGCAGGGCCGAGTCCACCCGGATCCTGCCGGCTGAGTGACCGGGCGATTCTTCCAGCAGGAGCACCGTCCCGGTGGACGGCAGGAAGTTGCGCTCCGGTATTTCCGCGTAGACGCGGGCTTCGACCGCGTGGCCGGTCAGTGCGACGTCGGCCTGCCGGACCGTCAGTTCCTCGCCGGCCGCGATCCGCACCTGCCATTCGACCAGGTCAACGCCAGTGACCATTTCGGTGACCGGGTGCTCCACCTGCAAGCGGGTGTTCATCTCCATAAAGAAGAACTCGTCCGGAGCCTCGTCCGAGACCAGGAACTCCACGGTTCCCGCGCCGCTGTAGTGGACGCTGCGGGCCGCCTGGCAGGCAGCCTCGCCGATCCGCGCCCGGGTGGCGCCGCCGTCGTTCAATGCCTCCAGCAGAGGCGAGGGCGCTTCCTCGATGACTTTCTGGTGGCGGCGCTGCAGCGAGCACTCGCGCTCCCCCAGGTGGATCACGTTGCCGTGGCTGTCGGCCAGGACCTGGACCTCGATGTGCCGCGGGGTACGGACCAGCCGTTCCAGGAACAGCGTGTCGTCGCCGAAGGCGCTGGCGGCGACGCGGCGGGCGGTCTCCAACGTGGCGGGCAGGTCCGCTGCCTGTTCCACGATGTGCATGCCCTTGCCGCCGCCGCCGGCGGAGGGCTTGATGAGCAGCGGGAACCCGACGGCGGGCGCGGCCTCCATAAGTTGCGCATCCGTCATGCCGGGCTCGGCAATGCCCGGCACCACCGGCACTCCGTAGCCTGCCACATGGTTTTTGGAGCGGATCTTGTCACCCATGACGTTTAGGGATTCCACGCCGGGGCCGATGAACGTGATGCCGGCCGCTTCGAGGGCGCGG
>DATCVX010000594.1:0-1882 GCA_036566705.1 Arthrobacter sp.
GTCGAAGATGGTGGACGTGACGAACTTGATGTCGCCGAAGACCGGCAGCCACAGTTCGATGATGGCCGTCTGGAAGACCTGGCCGCCCAGCAGGAGCGGCACCACCCCGGAGGCCGCCGCCGTCGCGAGTCCGATGCCCAGAAGGGTTCCGGCGCTGATGGGGGTGGCCTCCCGCAGTTCAAAGCGGCCACCCGCGAGGTAGCGGATGGTCAGCGCCAGGCCGGCGGTGAGCCCGCCGGCGAAACCGCCGCCCGGCAGGTTGTGCCCCGCGAGCAGCAGGTACAGGGAGAAGATGATCATCGAGTGGAAGATCAGCCTGGTGACGACTTCGAAAATGATGGAGCGCCGCTCCGGGGCCAGGGTCCGGCCGGCCACAATCCAGGCATCGCGGGTGGACGCGGCGAACTTCCGGCTGATGGCCAGGGCTGCCGCGTCGCGGGACCCCGGGTCGACGCCCGTGTGCCGGCCCACGGTGCCCTCGGCAACCTCGGAGGACACCTGGATCCGGTCGCCGCGTCCACGGACGAAGATCAGGCTGGCAACGCCGGTGGCGGCGAGCGCCAGGACCGAGATTTCACCAAACGTGTCCCAGACGCGGATGTCCACGAGGGTCACGTTGACGATGTTCAGGCCGCCGCCGCCCTCGTAGGCGAGGCGGGGGAACTCGAGGGAAACGGGCGTGGCAATCCGGGAACCCATGGCATAGATGGCGGCGAAGATCATGGTGACGCCGAAGCCCAGCCCGATGATGACGCGGACTACCCGGTACTTGCCGCCGGTGCGGTCCCGGAGCTCGGCGGGCAGGCTGCGCATGGCGAGGACAAAAGCCACCAGGATGATGGTTTCCACCAGCATCTGGGTCAGGGCCAGGTCCGGGGCGCCCTGCAGGGCAAACATCAGGGCAATGCCGTAGCCCGTGACGGACACCATAAGCACGGCGAGGAACCTCTTGTTGGCCTTGACGGCGGCGAGGGCGCCTATCACGATGCCCGCGGCCGCCACGAGCTGCAGCGGCGAGTTGGGATCGATGAAATACAGGTTGTCCGGGAGCGGCCTGTTGAACGCCAGCATGGTGGAGAGCGGGAGGACGCAGGCCACGGAGAGGATGACTGCCAGGTAGAAGTAGAGCGAACCGCGCTGGGTGCGGCCGGTGATCCAGACCGCGGTGTCATCCAGCGCCCCGATCGTGTGCTGGTAGGCGCGGTCGGCGTCGATCCAGCCGGGCACCCGGTCCTGGGCCCGCGACACGAGGGTGCGGCCGAAGTACATTGCCAGGCCCAGGGCAAACGTCAGCGCCGTCAGGCCCAGGGCCGGGGTGAAACCGTGCCACAGCGCGAGGTGGCCGGCCTGCGCGGCCGGTGATCCGGCGTCGGGCGCGGTGGAGGCGAACAGTGCGGCGTACGGCTGGATCCATTCATCCACGGGGGCCGGCCACAGCCCGTAAACGATGGTGAGGAGGCTGAGTAGGGCCGGGGCGGCAAGGAACGACGGCCTGACCGCCTTGAACGGGGTCCGCTCAACTCCCGGTTTGGAGGCAAAGGCGCCCCACATAAAACGGGCGCTGTAGGCGAACGTCAGGATGGAGCCCAGGATAATGCCGGCGAGCACCAGCATGCCCCACGGACCGCTCTGCGCATGGTGGATGAAGGCTTCGAGCACCGATTCCTTGGCCACGAAACCTGCCAGCAGCGGGACTCCGGCCATGGACGCGGCACCGACGCCGGCGACGATTCCCAGCGCGCGGGACGACGTGAACACTCCGGACAGCTTCCGGACGTCGCGGGTCCCGGACTGGTGGTCGATGATGCCCACCACCAGGAACAGCGTTGCCTTGAACAGGCCGTGCGCCAGGAGCATCGCGAGTCCGGCGAGCGCGGCGTCC
>DATCVX010000595.1:0-3631 GCA_036566705.1 Arthrobacter sp.
GGCGTGGACCTGGCCAAGGCGCTGGAAATCATGCAGGACGGCAGCTACTTCGGCACCATGATGGTCCAGCTGGGCGTGGTGGACGGCATGGTCTCCGGCGCCGCGCACACCACCGCCCACACCATCCGTCCGGCGCTGGAATTCGTGAAGACCCGCGACGGCGTGAAGATCGTGTCCTCGGTGTTCCTGATGCTGATGCCGGACCGCGTTCTGGTGTACGGCGACTGCGCCGTCAACCCGGCCCCCAACGTGGAGCAGCTCGCGGACATCGCTTTGGCCTCGGCCGAAACCGCCGCGCAGTTCGGGGTGGAGCCGCGGGTGGCCATGCTGTCCTATTCCACCGGCGGCTCCGGGTCCGGCGAGGCCGTGGACGAAGTCCGGCAGGCCACCGAACTGGTACGTGCACGCCGCCCGGACCTCGCCGTCGAAGGCCCCATCCAGTACGACGCCGCCGTGGATGCCTCCATCGCCGAGTCCAAGATGCCGGGCTCGTCCGTCGCCGGGCAGGCCACCGTGTTCATCTTCCCGGACCTCAACACCGGCAACAACACGTACAAGGCCGTGCAGCAGAGCTCCGGGGCGGTGGCCGTCGGGCCGGTGCTGCAGGGCCTGCGGAAGCCGGTCAACGACCTCTCCCGCGGCTGCACCGTGGAGGACATCGTCAATACCGTGGCCATCACCGCCATCCAGGCGCAGGCGCCGGCCTCGTAGTAGCGGCGAGGGAGGACAGCAACGCGGGGTCACTAGATGCCTCATTCGGAGGCAATATTGGGCATTGACTGACCCCGCGTTGAGGTTGGGGGCTTTACAGGTTCAAACGTACGACGGCGGCACCCGGGCGGGTGCCGCCGTCGACCGTTTTCCGCGGCGCCGGTCAGCTGTTTTCAGGTTTGGCCAGGCTGTCCGGGTCCTCTTCCTTGGCGGGCTCGTCGGACAACCCCTCGGGTGTGAGGTCCAGGTTTTCGGGATCCTTGGGCTGCTCCGCGGCGTCGCCCAGTTCCTCTGCCTTGGGGTTCCCGGTGTCGTCCAGCGCGGGGTTGGCGCCTTCGACGCCGGTGGGATCCTTGGTGCCTGACCCGGTGCTGCCGGAGCCGGTGGCGTCAGGCCCGGTGTTATCAGGCTGAGTGGTGCCGTTCGTCATGGAAGTCCCTCTCTGCGTGGTGCTGCGTGTCCGCCGACTCTAGGCGCCTGCCGCTGCCAACGCAACGGCAGGCGCCCGGCGAGTCGGGCTGCAGCCTAGCCCTGGCGGGCCTTCATCCGCGGGTTCTTTTTGTTGATCACGAAAGTGCGGCCCCGGCGTCGGACGATCTGCGAGCCGGGTACCTTCTTCAGGGCGCGGAGGGAGTTTCTGACTTTCATGGTGGTGCTCCTTCTTGTTGGGGTTGGGCTTGCGGGGGCTTGGTGGGTCAGTTTGAATACGGGGCCAGGTGCTGCGCGGGGTCCAGCTGGAACGGGTCCGCCAGTGCGGCGAATCCGTCCTCCATTTCCGCGTCCGTGAGTTCACAGCCTGCGAGGAGCCCGGAGATTTCGGCGGGATCGATCCCTTCGCCGGTTGCCGCGATCACGCTGCAGCGGTCGCCGTGCTCCGGATGCCAGTCCAGGTGGGCGTCCACGGTACCCAGCGGATCCGGTGCTGCGCCCGCGTCCTGGTCGGCCAGCCACGGCCCGGTGTTTTCCAGCCACACCAGCGGGCCGATCCCCTGGATGGCGATCCGGCAGCGCGGCGCGGCGGCGATCCACAACCTGCCCCGCAGCCAGCAGCAGCCTTCTGCCAGTGAGGCCAGGGCGTCCCGGAACCGCTCGGGGTGCAGCGGCCGCTCAGCCCGGTGCGTGACGGTGGTAAAGGGCGACGCCGACACCGCCGCCGGGATCCGGACGGAACCCGGGATGGTCCGGCACTGCGCCTCCTGGTAGTCGTGCCGGCCGGGGCGGATTCCGGCGGGGTCAGCCACTACGTCCGCGTGCGGTGCCAGTTCCCGGATCAGCTGGACGCCGCGGCGGCGCAGGGCGGGATCGACCGGAACGAGGGCGGGTTCGGCCAGCAGGACGGTGTCGTTGAAGCAAAGCTCGCCGATGAGGAATTCGCCGGGAGTCCGCTGGTCCTCCGGGACCGGCGTGAACCCGGATTCGAACAATGTGTGCTTGTCCCAGACGTGGTCTTCCAGCGTGTCCGGCGCGCAGGCCAGCACAGCGGAATCAACCGTGACGCTGTGCGGGAGCCCCCGCGGCAGCCCCCGCCGCAGCGCGCCGACGGCCGACTCGGAGGACACTCCCGGCGGGAGGCCGATGATCATCGTCTCGTCCCCACGCTCCAGCAGCCGCTCAACCGTGGGAACCACGTCCAGCCGTACCGTGCAGCTCAGGCAGCCGTGCTCCAGCTGCGTTTCCGTGCGTTCCACGAGGGCGCCTTCGGTGAAGATCCTGCGGATGACCTGGCCGTTCTCCAGCAGGTCGTGCAGGACCACCATGGCCTGAGGATTCGCGGCGGCCATGGCCTCGCAGGCCTGCTGGCGGCACAGGGCGTCCAGGGAGCTGATCACAGTGAGATGCATGCCTCACAGTCTAATGAGAATGATTCTCAAAAAACAAGCGGAAGGGTCTGTTGGCAACTTATAGAGTGGGACCTACGGAGCGCTGCGCCAGGCTCCGGCGTGACGCCTACCGCTGCCCCGGCAGCATCCCGAAGCAAGGCTCAGGAGGCCCCAGTGCTCGTGCTTGTCATCAATTCCGGCTCGTCCTCGCTCAAGTACCAGGTCCGCGATGTGGCGGCGGGCAGTGTGCTGACCGAAGGGCTGATCGAAAAGATCGGCATGGGCAACGGCGGCGACGGGGACGGCGAAATCGAGGGCCCGCGGGACCACGCGGAGGCGCTGGAACAGGTGGACGCCGCCATCCACGCCGAACTCGGCGACCTCGAACTCGCAGCAGTCGGCCATCGCGTGGTGCACGGCGGCGAGCGGTTCGCCGAGCCCGTGCTGATCGACAACGAAATCACCCGAGCCATCGAGCGGCTCAACCCGCTGGCGCCGCTGCACAACCCCGCGAACGTGCTGGGCATCCGGGCCATCAGCAAAAAGTGGCCGGACCTGCCCCAGGTGGCCGTGTTCGACACAGCCTTCCACCGCACCCTGCCCGAGCACGCCTGGCGCTATGCGGTGCCGGACGAGCTCTACACCAACCACGGGATCCGCCGCTACGGCTTCCACGGCACCTCGCACGAATACGTGACGCACCGGGCCGCTGCGCTGCTGGACCTGCCCGTGGAGGAGTTCGACGGCGTGATCGCCCACCTGGGCAACGGCGCCTCGGTCACGGCCATCCGGGGCGGAAAATCCGTGGACACCTCCATGGGCTTCACCCCGCTGGAGGGCCTCGTCATGGGCACCCGCTCCGGTGACCTGGACCCGTCCATCCTGGTATTCCTCGGCAGGGCAGGCTGGACGCCGGAGGACATCGACACCATGCTCAACCGCGAATCAGGCCTGAAGGGGCTGGCCGGCAACAACGACATGCGCTCGGTGGTGGAGGCGTCCGAGGCCGGCGATGCCCGGGCGGCGACGGCGCTCGCGGTCACGTCCTACCGGCTGGCCAAGTACATCGGCGGCTACCACGTGGCCGTCGGCGGCGCCAA
>DATCVX010000596.1:0-4861 GCA_036566705.1 Arthrobacter sp.
ACGGCGTGCTCGAGGGCGAGATCAAGTTCACCGAACAGGGTGAGGTCATCTCTGACAAGTACTCGCTACCGGAACTGGCCCGCGAAAACCTCGAGCTGTCCCTGGCGGCCGTACTGCAGGGCTCGGCCCTGCACCGCGACCCCCGCACGTCGGACGACCAGCGCGAACGGTACGGGCACGTCATGGAGACCATCTCCGACGCCGCCTTTGACCGCTACCGGAAGCTGATCGACGACCCGGACCTGCCCGCATATTTCATGGCTTCCACCCCGGTGGAGCAGCTGGGCTCCCTGAACATCGGCTCCCGCCCGTCCAAGCGCCCGGATTCCGGGGCCGGCCTCGGCGGCCTGCGCGCCATCCCGTGGGTGTTCGGCTGGACCCAGTCCCGGCAGATCGTGCCGGGCTGGTTCGGTGTGGGTTCCGGCCTGAAGGCTGCCCGCGAGGCCGGAAACTCCGCCCAGCTGGTGGAGATGATGGAGAACTGGCACTTCTTCCGCTCGGTCCTCTCGAACGTGGAAATGACGCTGGCCAAGACGGACCTGGATATCGCCGGGTACTACGTGGCCACCCTGGTGCCCGAGGAGCTGCACCACCTCTTCCGTGCCATCCGCGAGGAGTACGACCTCACGGTCTCCGAGATCCAGAACCTGACAGGCGAAAACGTGCTCCTGGACGCCCAGCCCACGCTGAAGCGGTCCCTTGAGATCCGCGACCAGTACCTGGACCCCATCAGCTACCTGCAGGTGGAGCTCCTCCGCCGCGTGCGGGCCGGCCAGGGTGCCGAGGGCGAAACCATCAGTGGGGCCGAGATCGACGAACGCCTCCAGCGGGCCATGCTGATCACCGTCAACGGCGTCGCCGCGGGCCTCCGCAACACCGGCTAACCACGACGCTCTCTCACTTCCTGTCGGTTTTTCACGGACGCTCTTGCACCTGGTGCAGGAGCGTTCGTGCTTTTCCTGCAGAAAGTGAGAGAGCGTTTTTGGACTTGGGGGACGTGGGGCAGGCCGGGATAGGGTTGACGGCATGCCTTCATTCCAGACCCGCCTGAGAATTACCGGACTGAAGCCTGGCAACCCGCCCGAAGCCGTGATGGCGGCGGCCGTCGAAGCGCTGGAAACCCGCCACCATGTGGAGGCCAACCAGCTGGAGCTGGCCGGCGGCGTCCCGCAGCTGAACCTCCGCTTCCTGGTGGAAGCCACCGAGTACAACGGTGAGAACCAGCAGGCGCGGGAGTCTGCAGCGATGATGCGCGACGCCGTCGAACGCGTTGCGCTGACAGGCTCGCTGACGGTGCTCCGCCGCAACCGCGGTCGCTGGGCGCCGGTCTAAACCCAGTCGCCGCGAGCCTCAGTCTCCGGGCCGGGTTCGTCCACGGGGGAGCGGGTGCCGCGCCGCCGGGTCACGATGATTCCGACGACGACGCCGATCAGCAGGCCGAGCACCACGCCGATCAGGGAACTGGCCCAGAACGGCAGCTTCGTGGTGGACCCCGTGAAGTAGCCCAGCCCCACCAGCCAGCAGGCCCAGAGGATGGCACCGAGGCCTGCGCAGAGGCTGAAGCCGCGGACCGAAACGTCGGCAATGCCGGCGGCTGCCGACGTCGCCAGCCGGCCGCCGGGGATGAATCGGGCGCCGATGATGGTCCCATAGGTGGAGGAGCGTCCGGCTTTGGCGATGCCCTCGTGGATGCCGCGGTGGACTTTCCTGCCCCAGCGCCAGCGGTCCAGGACATGGCTGAGACGGCGTTTGAAGAGCTGGAACACCACCATGTCGCCGATCCAGGATGCCAGCGCGGAGAGCGCGCCCACCAGGAAGACGTTGGCCCGGCCATCGGCCGAGAGGGCTCCGCCGGTGATCACCACCATCTCGGACGGGATGGGCGGGAAGATGGCGTCGCCGAGGACCACGGGGATGATCCAGAAGTAGATCGCCGCCCCCCAGGTGTCCGCGTTGCCAAAGTCCATGGCCACAAAGTACCGCACTTTCAGGCAGCGGGTCGGTGCGGGGCCTCCCCTGAATGGCGGTGGCTGAGGTGCCGGGCGGCCAGGTAATACCAGTAAGGCCAGGCGACCCACGCGGCGGCACCGACACCTATTCCGGCGCCCCCGATGCCCCAGCGGAACCATTTCGGTGCCCGCCCGACGACCGTCACCCCAGCCACGGGTAAGGCTGCCACCAGGGCCCCGCCGATGAACTGTCCCAGTTTCGCGAGGTCCCGCGGGTAGCCGCCCGCCTTGTACAGCGCACGGTTGGCCAGCAGGAACCAGGCGGCCTGGACCGCCATGGCCCCAACGCTGATGCCGGTGGATGGGGCGAAATCGAGTTTCTTGAAGACAAGCAGGAACGAACTCGCAGCCCCGGCGCCCGAAGCAACAATGACAAGCCATTTGGCCGTCTCGGAGCCGGGCGTCCGGCGAAGGCGGCGGTGGACCTGGACCACCACGGGGATGATCACCAGGTTGAAGACGCCCCCGGTGGCGTCGTTGATGGTGCCGAAGATATAGGGGCCGTCCTTGGGGACTTCGATGGCGTACATTGCGCCGAGTGTTGCCACGCCCACGACGCCCAGGCCCGAGGCGGCGTACGCAAATTTGGCCGCTGTGCGGTCCCCGGGGATCTCGATAAGCGTGTCCATGGGATCTCCTCACCCTGGCGCCAATACCCACAGGATAATCCCGCCCCGGCCTGTCATCCAGAGGGTTCCGGTGGGACACTGGCGGCATGCGGATCCAGGTTCTCCAGGGAGACATCACAGCCCGCTCCGTGGACGCAATCGTGAACGCGGCGAACTCCGCGCTGCTGGGCGGCGGTGGAGTGGACGGGGCCATCCACCGTGCTGCCGGGCCCGAGCTGCTGGCTGCCTGCCGCGAACTCCGGGCCACGGAACTGCCGCACGGGCTCCCGGTGGGGGCCGCCGTCGCCACCCCGGGCTACCGGCTCATGGCCCGCTGGGTCATCCACACGGCAGGGCCGAACCGCCACGCCGGGCAGACCAACCGGGCGCTGCTGGTGTCCTGCTTCAGCGAAAGCCTGCGGGTGGCGGATTCCGTGGGTGCCGGGTCCGTAGCCTTCCCGGCGGTGGGCGGCGGGGTCTACGGCTGGCAGGGGCGCCACGTGGCAGAAGCCGCGTTCGACGCCGTCAGGGGGTTTGGTGCCTCACATCCGGCCAGCGCGCTCGAGTTGGTGGAGTTTGTGCTGTTCAGCCCCGAGATGGAAGCGGCGTTCAGCGCCGTGTTCGTGCAGCCTCGCTGAGTTCCAGGCGGCTGCGGTACTCCACGGGCCTTTGGCTGATAGGGTCCACGAACCTGATGCCGCGGGCCAGCAGCTGCAGAGGTTTGGTGTAGTCGTCCGGGGCCTTGTCCAGCAGGTCGGGGTAAAACGCGTCGTTGATGATGCCCAGGCCCAGTGAAGCCATGTGGACCCGGAGCTGGTGCGTTTTTCCGGAGTGCGGCTCCAAACGGTAGCGGGCCAGCCGGTGCACTGGATGGGTCACAGCGGCACCTGGGCGGGCGCCGCCGTCGAACGTTTCCAGACGTTCGATCCGGGTCTCGGCGTTGGGCTCGCCGTCGATCACTTCGGCCAGCAGGTAGCTGCGGGACTTGGTCATCCGGTTCCGCACCACCACCGGAAAATCGACGGCGGGATACCCGGGGGCCGGCTCAGCGGCGGAGACGCACTCGTATTCCTTCTGCACCTGGCGCTTCTCGAAGAGCACCTGGTACCTGCCGCGCGTTTCCGGGTTGGTGGACAGCAGCAGCACGCCGGCGGTCATCCGGTCCAGGCGGTGCATGGGGATCAGGTCGGGCAGCTCCAGCTGGTTCCGGAGCCGGACCAGGGCTGATTCCTGGATGTAGGTGCCGCCCGGGGTGGTGGGCAGGAAGTGCGGCTTGTCCACCACCAGGAGGTGTTCGTCCTGGTGCAGGATGGCCAGCTCCACCGGGATGCGGGTCTCCGGCGGCAGCGTGCGGTAGTACCAGATGAAGGTGTGGTCTTCGAGCCTGGTGGCCCGGTCCAGCGGGATGCCACCCTCGCCCACGATCTCGCCGGCGTCGAACCGGTCCTCGATGCCCTGGGGATCAATGTGGCCCCAGCGGTGCATCATGTAGTCCATCGCGGTGTCCCAGGGCCCCTCGTCCGGGAGGCGCAGGCGGGTGGCATTGACGCCGTCGCGCACGGGGAGGGGGGATTGCATCACCGGTCCATTCTACTTGCGGGGCCTGCTCTGCGTGCTTCCGTCCCGTTGAAGCACGCAGAGCAGGCCCCGCAAATGGCTGCGCACCCGACGGAAAAAAAGTTCTTGACAATAAAAGTTGTCGGTTGGCATGATGGAAGCATGTTGGACATCGAAGTGATCGAGGACCCCGCCGCGGCGGAGGCGTCGCTGGACCCGATCCGGACGCGCATCCTCCGGGAGCTTTCGAAGCCTGGCTCGGCCACGCAGCTTGCCGCCAAGGTGGGACTGCCGCGGCAGAAAGTCAACTACCACCTCAAAGCGCTGGAGCGGCACGGGTTGGTGGAACTCGTTGAAGAGCGGCGCAAGGGCAACGTCACCGAGCGCGTGCTGCAGGCGACGGCGGCCTCCTACCTGATTTCGCCCGTGGCCCTCGCGTCGGTGGCGCCGGATCCGCACCGCTTCTCGGACCGCTTCTCGGCGTTCTGGCTGCTGGCGCTCGCGGGCCGGATGGTCCAGGAAGTGGGCAAGCTGATCGCCGGTGCGGCTGCGGCGAGGCAGAAGCTGGCAACGTTCGCGATCGACGGCGAGATCACTTTCCGGACGGCGGCGGACCGGGCCGCGTTTGCCGAGGAGCTCGGCGTTGCCGTGACCCGACTGGTGGACAAATACCACGACGGCGGCACC
>DATCVX010000597.1:0-4033 GCA_036566705.1 Arthrobacter sp.
ATCACCATGTTTTCCACCACCTGGTGCGGTTACTGCAACCGGCTGAAGAAGCAGCTGGACGCGCAGGGCATCGGCTACACGGAAATCAACATTGAAGAGGTTGAGGGCACGGCCGCACTCGTGGAACAGCTCAACGGCGGCAACCAGACAGTGCCCACCGTGCTATTCCCGGACGGCACCGCCGCCACCAACCCCTCCGTAGCTGAGGTAAAGAGCCGCCTCGCAGCCTGACCGCAGCAGCTCATGTGGTAGACAGAACGGGACCAACATCCGTGTTGGTCCCGTTTTTGTCTATCTGCATTGAGGGAGCCTTTCGTGGTCCATAAAGTCAAAGGTGTCGTAGCACGCTCCAAGGGCGCCCCGGTCACTCTGGAGACCATCCTGGTCCCGGATCCGGGTCCGGGCGAGGCCCTGGTGGACATCATCACCAGCGGCGTCTGCCACACCGATCTGCACTACAAGCTGGGCGGCATCAGCGATGACTTCCCGTTCCTCCTGGGCCACGAGGCCACCGGAGTGGTCAGCGCCGTGGGCCCCGACGTTACGGACGTCGCCCCGGGCGACCGCGTGGTGCTCAACTGGCGGGCCGTCTGCGGCAACTGCCGTGCATGCAACCGCGGCGAGGCGCAGTACTGCTTCAACACGCACAACGCCACCCAGAAAATGACCCTGGAGGACGGCACCGAACTGTCAGCCGCCCTGGGCATCGGCGCCTTCACCGAAAAGACCCTGGTTGCCGCCGGTCAATGCACCAAAGTGGATCCCGACGCCGATGCTGCCGCCATCGGCCTGCTCGGCTGCGGCGTGATGGCCGGGCTGGGCGCCGCGATCAACACCGGCGGCGTCAAGCGCGGCGACTCGGTGGCCGTGATTGGCTGCGGCGGCGTGGGCGTGGCCGCCATCGCCGGTGCTGCGCTCGCCGGCGCCACCACGGTCATCGCCGTCGACATCGACGCGAAAAAACTGGAGCGCGCCAAAGAGCTCGGCGCCACCCACACCGTTGATTCCTCGGAAACCGATCCCGTGGAGAGAATCCGCGAGCTCACCGGCGGCTTCGGCGCTGACGTGGTGATTGACGCCGTCGGCCGCCCGGAGACGTACAAGCAGGCGTTCTACGCCCGCGACCTCGCCGGCACTGTCGTCCTGGTGGGCGTGCCCACCCCGGACATGACTCTGGAACTCCCCCTGCTGGACGTCTTCGGCCGCGGCGGCTCCCTGAAGTCCTCCTGGTACGGCGACTGCCTGCCCTCCCGCGACTTCCCCATGCTCATCAGCCTCTACAAGCAGGGCAAGCTGGATCTGGACGCCTTCGTCACCGAGCGGATCAGCATCGACCAGGTGGAGGAAGCGTTCGACAAAATGCACGCCGGTTCGGTCCTGCGTTCGGTGGTGGAGCTGTGAGCCTGAGGATCGACCGCCTGGTGACGTCGGGGACGTTTTCGCTCGACGGCGGAACCTGGGATGTGGACAACAACGTCTGGATTGTGGGCAATGACGAGGAATGCATCGTCATCGATCCCGCCCACGACGCGAAAGCAGTTGCCGCAGCAGTGGGCGGACGCACGCTGAAGGCCATCCTGCTCACCCACGGCCATGACGACCACATCGGGTCGGTCGGTGACTTCTGGGACCTGGTGCAGGCACCCATCCACCTCCACCAGGGTGACTGGATGCTCTGGCGGAGCGTCTATCCGGAGGTGGATCCCGACGTCGACATCAGCCACGGCGACGTCTTCGAGGTGGGTGGGGCGAAACTGAAGGCGCTCCATACGCCGGGGCACTCGCCGGGATCGGTGTCGTTCTACCTGGCGGACGGGCCCGACGGCGAAGGCACCGTCTTCACCGGCGACACACTGTTCCAGGGCGGTCCCGGCGCCACGGGCAGGTCCTACAGCGATTTCCCCACGATCATCGACTCCATCCGGTCCTGGCTTCTGCCGCTGCCGCCGGAAACGGTGGTGCGGACCGGCCATGGCGACTCCACGACCATCGGTGCCGAGGCTCCGCACCTGGACGAGTGGATCGCCCGGGGTCACTGAGCGCCGTTTAAGCCTGGCGGGCTACGCCTTTTCGCTGTCCAACCCGGCATAGCTGCCGAAATCGGCAAAGCGGAGGGAGGCGTAGCCCGCATAGGTGGACAGCAGGGCGTCCTCGACCGCCTGGACGTCGAGCCCGGGAACCAGATCGTTGGCAGCACCGGCGGTCTCAGGGTCCCACTCGAGCCCCAGCGCGGCGTAGCTGTCCGTCAGCACTCCGCGGATCGGGGCGGAATCCTCCACCACAATCACGGAGCTGAAGAGCCAGCCGCCGGACACCACGCGCTGGGCCGTGCCCACGAGCTTGACCTGGCGGGCCGGGTTGGCCGGGTCCGTGCCGTGCACGCTGAACTCCCCAGGACAGTATTCGCCCGGAATTTCTCCAACGGCCGCCGGCACCCCAGCGGCGCGCAGGGCCTGCGCCAGCAGTTCGCCGAAAAAACCGAACCGGGTCTTGGATCCTGCGATGGCGTCGGCATGCGGCTCGATGTGGTCCACCACGAGCGTGCCCTGGTGGTACGCGGCGGCACGCCCTCCCGCCTTCCGCACGAGGGGTTCGAAGCCCCGGTCACGGCATGCCTGCGCGGCCGCCCCGAATCCGGGCAGGCGTGTGTCCCGCTGGCCGAAGGCGACCGTGGGAGCGGGACGGTACAGCCGGAGAGTTGGGCCGATCCGGCCCGTCTTTGCCCTGGCCAGCAGTTCCAGCGCAAGATCCAGGTCTTCTGCGGCTCCCAGCGACCGTTCCTGGCGCACCACGGTGAGCTCCCGCCCTCCCGTTCCGGCATCCTGCATGTTGCTAAGCTCCCTTATGGTCATATTGCAATTCCTCGTTGTCGCCGCCGCGTTCGCAGTTATTGACGCCGTGTGGCTTAAGCTGATGAACCCGTTCTACCGGAGCCACATCGGCGAGTTACTGGCGGACAAACCACACCTAGGTTACGCCGTGGCCTTCTACGTCATTTACATCGCGGGAATTGTCTTCTTCGCGCTGCGTCCGGCGCTCGACGGCGGCACCTGGCTGACCGCCGTCGGCTACGGCGCCGCGCTGGGCGCCTTCGCCTATGCCACCTATGACCTGACCAACGCCGCGACCCTCAAAACCTGGCCGCTGCAGCTGATCGTGGTGGACATGCTCTGGGGAGCCGTGCTGACAGGCCTCGCCACACTGGCCGGCTGGCTGGTGTTCCGGACCAGCTGACACGGGGCGCCAGGACCTGTCAGGTGTGGTGCGACGTCAGGACTTCCGCAGCGTCAGGATCTGCTCGGCGCGCCCGAAGGGTCCGGCAAGGTCGTGCAGCACCGTGGATGTGAGCCCAATTCCGTCCGCCCCGAACGACACCGCGTTTTCCAGGCCCAGCCAGTCACCTTCAGGCCGCCGGTACATGTGGACCTGCAGGTCAAGGTTCGGGAAGGCGTAGCTGTCCTTGCCCGGCGGGACGCGGGCCGCGATCCCGTTGGCCGTATCCACCATCCCCATCAGGCGGGCAAGGTCGCCGCTGTCGGCCGCGTCAGTCAACGGATGCCCGGTCCGCAGCCAGACCGTGCCGGCGCCCGGCCGGTGGCCCTCGGCGACCCGCATCTCCAGTGAACGGATGTACCCGCCGGGCCAGACACTGGCGCCGTCGTATGGCTTGCATTCGTCCGGCGCGGGAATGGCTGTGTCCTCGACGGCGGCTACCGCGCGTGTGTCGCTGGTGATCATCCGCCAGGCCGTGGCGCGGATGGCTACCCGGCCGCTGGCGATGAGCTCGGCCTGAAGCAGCTCGATGGTCCTGCCCGGCCGTAGCGTGGTGGTTTCGATGTGGAATTCGCCGCCGGGAATCAACCCCAGAATCTCGTAGCTGAGCCGGGCCATCCGCATGTCCGTCCGGGGCGCGTGCCGTTCAAGGCTGTCCGCCATGAGTCCGGAGGCGGGGGCCATGTGCTGCTCATGTTCGTTCCAGGCCCCCTGGGCGTGGATGGTGGAGCGGAAACGGCCGCCGCCCAATGCCTGGTAG
>DATCVX010000598.1:0-3155 GCA_036566705.1 Arthrobacter sp.
TGATGGAACAGAATGTGGCTGAAGTATGCATGGCCTACCCCCTTGAGTTGGTTGAAACAGCCTACGAGGGGGCACCGACAAAGTACTGGAGCCACACTCCCTGGCACGAACGTGCACCTGTGGCCCTTGCCTGAAAATGCCTGGAGATTCAGTGGACGCCGCGATCGCCAGCTGAAGCCCCGGCTGGTCCGAGGTTATCCACATAGGCCGTCTGCTTCGCCGTTTTTGTCTGACCCTCGCGGGATGATTTGGGTATGGAAAAGGCAACACCGGTGGGCGCGTTGGAGGCCGTTAGGGCTTCTGTGGCTGCGCTCGCTGTCGTGATGCCAGGTGCGGCGTCCGCCGGTGAAGGGAATGCGGATCCGCTGCGGGATCAGGCGGATGCATGGCTGGATACCCTCGCAGAGGCCGCCAAGCTGCAGGCCGCTGCCGCTGCCCTGGTAGTCCACGCTGCCGCCGGGTTCACTGACACAACACGGGCTATGGTCTCTCCGGACGCGCCGCCGCAGGAACGCAAGGCCCAGGAAATGGCACGTGTTGCGGAGGTGGCGTGCGTCATGACGGTCAGCGAACGTGCCGCGGGAGCCCTGTTGGAAGTCTCCCACGAGCTCACTAGTAACTTGCCGCTGACCCTGTCAGCCCTGCAGGCCGGGACCATTTCGTGGCAGCACGCACGGGTTATGGTGGACGAAGCGGACAGCCTCGATCCGTCGGGCACGGCGGCGTTGGAAGCGCATTTCCTGGACCTGGACGCGGAGAATGCAGCAAGCAGGTGCCCGGCCGGTGAGCTGGTTCCGTCGCGGTTCCGGCATAAGGCACGGACCTGGCGGGAACGGCATCACCCGGAGAGCATCGAGAAACGCCACGCCAAGAGCGTCCTGGACCGGAGGCTGGAGTACGCCCCTGACCGGGACGGCATGGCCTGGCTCTCCGCGTACCTTCCCGCGGACCAGGCCGCAGGGATCTGGAACCGGATGACCGCCGCCGCCCGCACACTCCAGGGCCCCACCGAGACCCGGACCATGACCCAGATGCGCGCCGACATCGCCGCGACCTTGCTCCTTGGCGCGGGCGATGAAACAGCGGGTGACGGCGTGCCCACCGATGGGTCGACGGGGAACGTCGTCGTGGCGGACCGGGTGCCCACCCCTGCGGCGCAGGTGCTGGTGACCGTGCCGGTATTCGCCCTGATGGGCCTCACCGACGAACCCGCCGACCTCGACGGGTACGGGCCCCTCCCGGCGTCCATGGCCCGGAACCTCGTGGCCGAGGGTGCAGGCTCGTTCCACCGGGTCCTCGTTGACCCGCGGGACGGGGCACCCTTGGAGATCGGCCGGGACAGCTACCGGATCCCCGCAGCGATGCGACAATGGCTAAGAATGCGGGACGGCAAATGCCCGTTCCCCGGGTGCAGCAACCAGTCCCTGGACAACGAAGCAGACCATCTCCTCGCCTGGGCCGACGGCGGAACCACCGGCATTTCAAATCTCGGCCAGCCGTGCCCCAAACATCACCGTTTGAAACACTCCACGGCGTGGACACCCGGCCTAGCCAGCAAAGACGAACCACCCGGCTGGATCTCACCCACCGGCCGCCGGTACGCCAGCGAACACCAGGACTGGGAATCACCCTGGCTTCCGGCGGAGCTAACAACAGAGGGCTGGAACGCGACACCCCCGTAGCTCACGGCTGCGGTGGAGCGCCCGGCGGTCCCCGGAATTTGATATGAACGCCCGTCGAGCGAGCGTTGGATCAAGCGCCATGGACGCGATGCACGTGTGCGTGCGCTGGCTTTCTAGGGCAGCGACCCATGCTGTATTGCGCCTCGGTAGCTGGTTCTGATTTCCATTGATACTGCGATCGATGGCTCCTGTGGTTGGCAATGTGACTTTCCATCGCAATGGGTCGGTGATAGAACCGATGGCGGGTGGCTGTGGATAACTTTGAGCGCAGAAATGTGACCTGGACTACCCTTAAGGAATTGTTTGGAGCGAGGCGTCTAGAAACTAACGGGGGATTAGCTGCCCATGACATCGCACAATTTGTTTGCTTCCCGGCCCTTGCGCATGACGGCAATTGGAGTGGTCGTGGTGGCCACCCTGGCGCTCTCTGGCTGCAACTCTGGCAGCGACCCCAACAGCGGCGGCACACCGTCTTCGTCCGCGACAGAGTCGGCGCCTCCGAGCGCCACGCCTACACCGACGCCCACGGCTGCCTACAAGCCAGCGGACGCGACGGGCCCCGCACAAAACGTCCCCGTCCCGGTCCTTCCGGAGGTCGCCGAAACGGAGACGAAGGAGGGGCTGGAGGCGTTCGCCCGATACTGGTTTGAACTCCTGAGCTACGGCTATGAGACTGGCGACGTAACTCCGATTTCTGAAGTTACGAGTCCTAGTTGCACGATGTGCGAACGCGCTAAAGAGGTTCAAAGGGGATGGCACGAAGAGGGTCGATGGTTGGGTGGAGGGAAAGTCACAACGCCCACCGTCAGCACTAATTTCAAAGTGGCCGGGGATGGAAACTACCAAGTCGCTGTGCAGGTGTCTCAAGAAGCTCTGTCGTACTACAACCCGGACGGGTCATTGGACAGTACCGACCCGAAGCCCGCGGACAGCGGTAGCCTCATGCTAGCTGTGTTTAAGGATGGCGTCTGGTTCGTGAACACGATCGAGCCGATCGCTGGCTGATCCCATGGCCCAGTCGCTGCATCGCATTGGTCTTGGCGTCGTGTCCTTATTCTTCGCGACATTTATGTTCGGTTCGGCGGCGTTGGCGCATACCCTACCCACCGCTCCGCCCACCTCCGCCGAAAAGGCGCCTCCAGTGAAGGGGCACTGGGGTTCAAATAGCGCGGATATAGACACATGGGTCTTAGATCCTGCGAGCGGTGACTTTTCTCGCCCCGAGCCAGGGGCGGTCGTTTCCGACCCGAATGTATACAAATATGAACTCCAGTGCCACCTGGGCGGCGGCGACTTCGACACACCCTGTCTCGCGAGGCAAATTGAGTGCAAGAGCGGTCCCGAGGGCAAAGAAGAAGGTATCCCAGTCATCTGGTTGTCGATGCCTAAGGGTGTTCCCGGTGCGGTCTGGTCCATTCACTCCGGCCCGACGTGCCTGTACGACGCGAAGCCTGAGGACCTGCTGCCCCGCAT
>DATCVX010000599.1:0-3528 GCA_036566705.1 Arthrobacter sp.
CCCTTTGCCTCGGCCATGGTGATGTAGTCCTCGGCGTTGGTGGCGATCATGGTGTTGCGCATGCCCAGCATCCAGCCGCCGATCGAGACCAGCACGATGGTGAGGGCCGGCAGCACCAGGTGCATGCCGACGTCGGAAATGAATTCCCAGCTGAAACCGGGCACGATGGTGTCGCTGAAGGCGTGCCGGATGGGGAACCAGCCCAGCGTGACACCGAACAGGTAGAGGGCGCCCATGGCGAGCCAGAAGTACGGAAAGGAACCGATGAAGATCAGCAGCGGCGGGAGCGCCGAGTCGACGGCTCCCCCGCGGCGCCACGCTGCCAGGATTCCCAGGAGGTTGCCCACGACGGCGGCGATCACCAGTGCGGTCCCGCCCAGCAGGAGGGTCCAGCCCACTTGTGAACCGATCACTTCAGTGACGGGAGCGGGGAAACGGGACATGGAAACGCCCATCTGGCCGGTCAGCATGTTGTGGAGGTAGCCGAAGTACTGCTCCCAGAGCGGCCGGTCGTCCACGCCGAGCAGTTTTCGCAGCTGCTCGATCTGCTCGGGCTGCATCCGGTCCTGGTTCCTGGCGAACATCCGGGAGACGGGGTCGCCGGGCATAAAGCGCGGGAGCAGGAAATTCAGGGTGATGGACACCCAGAAGGCAATCAGGTAGAAACCCAGGCGGCGCAGGATAAAGCGCACGGTTTCCCTCCATTCGGGAGTTACGGAAAGTTTGGGAGCACACCCGGCGCCGGAAACAGCGCCGGGTGTGCGGATCAGAGCGGCGGTGGGTAGGCCCACGCCGCCAGGCGACAACTCGCTACTTGCGCGGTTCCAGCGACGTCAGGACCAGGACCGTGGTCGGGGACTTCACCGAGAGGGTCGCGTAGGGATTGTCCTGGGTGGGCCAGCCAGTGAAGCGGGTGTCGTTGAAGGCGCCCCATTCCGGACCGGAGAACAGCGGCACCAAGGGCGCGACGTCGTTGTATTCTTCCTGGAGTTTGTCGGCGATGTCCTTCTGCTTGGACTCGTCGGCTTCCGCGGCGAACTCGGCGAGCAGCGCGTCTGCCTTGGCGTCCCCGAAGCGGTGGTAGTTGTCGAAGGTTTTGGTGCCTACCGGCTTGACCGTTGCGGTGCCCATGGAGGTGCTGAAGTACTTGTACGGGCTGGGGTCGTTGGCGCTCCAGACGATGCCCGAATCAAAGTCGCCCGTCTCGTAGCCGGCGACCACCGCGGCCCAGTCCGGGGAGTCAACCTTGGCGCTCACACCGATCTCGGCGAGGTTCTGGGAAATCACGTTGGCCACGGAGAGCCAGTCGGATGAAGAAGCGCCCACGGAGATCTTGAACTCAAAAGGCGTGCCGTCCTTCAGCTTGCGCTTGCCGTCGCTTCCTTTGCCGTAGCCGGCTTTGTCCAGCAGCCGGTTCGCAGCGTCCACGTCCAGTTTGGTCCACGTGCAGTTGTCCTTGACGGTGGCGTTCTTCCACTTTTCATAGTTGCCGGAAAGGCCCGTGCAGTCCGCCGGCTTCGCGTAGCCGCTCATGCCGATCTTGGTCACCTGGTCGCGGTCCACGGCCATGCTGAGTGCCTTGCGGACGTCAACGTCGTTGAAGGGGGCCTTGGCGGTGTTGAGTTGCCAGTTGATCATCGCACCAGTGGCCGGGAACCAGTACTGGCGGTGTTCCTTGTCCTTGGAGATGAAGGTCTTCTCGATGTTGGGCATGTACTGCGGGGCCCAGTCCACGTCGCCGTTCGCGGCGGCAAGGTTGGCGCCGTCATTCCCGGCGAAAGCAAGCATCTTGATGCCGGCGATCTTCTGCTTTTCCGGCTGCCAGTAGTTGGGGTTCTTCTTCAGCACGAAGGACTGGGCCTGGAAGCTGTCCACCTCCGTGTACGGGCCGGTGCCCACCGGCGTGGCGTTGGCGTCCTTCGCCGGATCGGCAAGCGCGGACCAGATGTGCTTGGGCAGGATGGTGAGCTGGCCGAGGTCGTAGAGGGCCGGCGACCAGGGCTTGTTGAAGTTGAAGGTCACCTTGTTGGCGCCATCGGCGGTTACCGTCTCGAGGTAGTCGTAACCGCCCTTGATCTTTTTCTGGAGTTCGAAAGTGTAGGCGACATCGTCGGCCACCAGCGGCTGTCCGTCGGACCACTTCACGCCGTCGCGCAGGGTGAAGGTGATGGACTTGCCATCCTCGGCGGACTTCCACTCCGTGGCGAGCCACGGCGTGGTGTCGCCCTTGGCCGGGTTGAAGATCAGGAGGGATTCGTAGATGGACTGCTGCACCATGGGATTCACCGTGGGTGCGAAGGGGTTGAAGTTCTGGACGAACGTGCCCATGTCCTCACGGGGAATGGTCAGGAATGCGCTTTCGGCCGAGGCGCTTGTGGCGCCCGTTGTGCCCTGATTGGCTGAGCAGCCGGTGAGCAGGAGGGCTCCTACGGCCAGGCCGGCCGCCGTGATGCGGGCAGCCCTGAAGAATCGCTGTTGTGTCATGATGGGTATCTCTTTCCTCTCTTCATCTCTGAAGGTGAAGGTGTGGTTGGGGTTTGCTTTTCAGGTATTGATTTGCCGTCAGACTGAAAAGCGTTCTAGCAGCGGACAGCCGACCATTTGCTGATGTGCAGTGATCGGCTGTCCTGCTGTAAGGCTTGCGAGTGTCTGGACACCCAGCGCACCCATCTCCTCGAAGGGCAACGCAACCGTGGTCAGTTTTGGCCTGAGGTAGGCCGCAATGAGTTCCTGGTTGTCGAAGCCGATCACGGCGATGTCTTGGGGGATGGCGAGCCCGCGCTCCTTGATGGCGTCATAGGCGCCCATGGCCATCCGGTCGTTGAGGCAGAACAGGGCAGTTGGCCTGCCTTCCCCAGCGGGATATTTATCGAGAATTTCGCAGGCTGCCTCGTAGCCGCCGTCCGCCGTCGCGTATCCCGAGACTACGAGATCAGGGTCCAGTTCCAGCCCTGCCTCGGCGAGTGCTTCACGGCACCCCTCCAGCCGTCCGACGGCCGCGGGGATGTTCGGATCCAGGTTGATGACACCTATTCTGGAGTGGCCGGCCTGGAGCAGACGCTCGACGGCGACGCGGCCACCGGCGCGCTCGTCCGGGACGATCGAGGGCAGCTTCCCGTCCGCGTCGAAGCAGTTGATCAGGACAGTGGGCACCTCACTGGCGCTTTTCGGAACGTGCACGGCCCGGTGGAAGGTGGCCGCGTACAAAAGTCCTTCCACCCTCTGCTCCAGCAGCTTTTCAAAGGCTGCATCCTCCATGCCCTTGTTGGGTCCTACGGCATCGGCCTGGTCGGAGGGCGCGATGAGCAGGAACCGGCGGTCAAGCCAGGCTTGGTCCTGGGCTCCTTTGATGATGTTGACGGCGAACGGTGCCGTGACGATCTCCGTCACGATCCCGTACCAGTCGCTCCGCCGTGCCGCGAGCGCCCGGGCGCCCGCGTTCGGGCGGTAGCCGAGCTCGGCGGCGGCGTCGATCACGCGGCGCCGCGTCTCGTCGGGGATCCCGGCGTCCGGGCGGTCGTTGAGCAC
>DATCVX010000600.1:0-6016 GCA_036566705.1 Arthrobacter sp.
TGCTGGGTTGTTTCCGCCTCGTCGAGGAGGTCTTCAAGGTCAGTGTCTACTTTTGGTACGGCTGCCGCAACGATGTGGCTGACACGGTTGCGGCGGCCTTCAAGGCGTTCGGCGCGCAGCGCTATGCCACCCACCTCCACGGTGCTCCCGACAATCGGTACCCGGCCAAGGGCCTTTGCCAGCAGCCCTCCCACGGTGTCCACCTCGTCGTCGTCGAGTTCGATGTCAAAAAGTTCGCCAAGGTCATCAATGCTCATCCGGGAACTGACCCGGTAGGAGCCGTCGTCCAGCGCTACGGCCTCGGCGCTCTCCGTGTCGTATTCGTCCACGATCTCCCCGACGATCTCCTCGATGAGATCCTCCAGGGTGACCAGGCCGGCCGTGCCGCCGTATTCATCAATAACAATGGCTACGTGCGTTGATTCCTTCTGGAGTTCCCGGAGGAGGTCGCTGACCGGCTTGGATTCCGGCACGTAGCGCACCTCACGGGCCAGTGATTCGACCAGCGGCGGTTCCTCGTCGGGCCGCAGTTCGTGGAGTGTGGCGGCAACGTCCTTCAGGTAGACGATCCCCAGGATCTGGTCCGTGTTGTCCTGTATCACCGGAATCCGGGAATAGCCGGACCGCAGGAACAGGGACATAGCACGCCTGAGGCTGGATCCGGCGTCGATGCTGAGGATGTCTGTCCGGGGCACCATCACGGCGCGCACCAAAGTGTCTCCGAAGTCGAACACGGACTGGATCATCTCAGCCTCTGTGTCCTCGATCATGTCCGATTCACTGGCCCGGTCCACAAGTTCGCGGAATTCCTGTTCGCTGAAGAAGGCCTCGTCCCCGCCCGGCGCGCCAGGCGCGGCGGCGCTGCCCAGTGCCACCAGCCACGCAGGGATGGGGCCCAGGACCCAGGTAAGGAAGCGGATGAGGGGCGCCGTGAACCTCACCACAGCTGCCGAGTGGAGCCGGCCGAGTTGCCGGGGCGAGACACCGACGATGACGAATCCGAGCAGGGCCATGATCCCGGTGGCTGCCAGCCCGGCGAGCCAAACGTTGTCCAGCAGGCTGTGCAGCAGGACGGCAACGGCCACCGCGGACGCCATCTCAAACCAGATGCGCCAGAACCTCAGCGCGCGGATGTGGGCTACCGGGTGGGCCATGATGCTCCTCATGGCGTTCCCGCGGCTCCTGAGGAGGGCCTCTTCGGCGTCGTGCCTCGGAAGGAAATTGAAGGCGGCTTCCGCCGCGGTCAGGACGGCGGCAATGCTGAGGAACGCCAGAGCCATGCCAACAAGGAGCAGGGGCGTCACTGCGTTGTCTCGGCGGGTGCTTCTTTGCCGGTGAAGCCGGAAAGCAGTTCGCGCTGGAGCCCGAACATCTCAGCCTTTTCTTCGGGCTCCGCATGGTCGTAGCCGAGAAGGTGGAGGATGCCGTGCGTGGTCAGGAGGAGCATCTCATCCTGGAGGGAGTGCCCCGCGTTTTTCGCCTGCACTTTGGCCACCTGCGGACAGACAGCGATGTCACCCAGCATTCCCTGCGGGGTGGGCCGGTCCGGCGTGCCGGGGGTCAGCTCATCCATAGGCACCGAGAGGACATCCGTGGACCCGGGCTCGTCCATCAGTTCGATGTGGAGCTTCTCCATCGCCGGTTCATCCACCAGGAGAATTGAGAGTTCGGCCTGCGGGTGGATGTACAGCTGGCCAAAAATGTACCGTGACAGCGCCACGAGCTCTGCCTCGTCCACCTGGACACCGGACTCGTTGTTCACTTCGATGCTCATGCGCGCTCCCCCTGCTTTTCGCGGCTTACCGAATGCTTGACCCTGTTCCGCTGGACGTCGTCCCAGACGCTGTAGGCCTGGACGATGTCCCCGACAAGGCGGTGGCGTACGACGTCGGTGGCGTCCAGGACCGAGAAGTTGATGTCCTCGATACCGCGCAGGATTTCCTCCACGATCCGCAGCCCGGAACGGGTCCCGAAGGGGAGGTCGACCTGGGTGACGTCGCCGGTGACCACCATTTTGGAGCCAAAGCCCAGCCTGGTGAGGAACATCTTCATCTGTTCAGGCGTCGTGTTCTGTGCTTCGTCAAGGATGATGAAGGCGTCGTTGAGGGTACGGCCGCGCATGTAGGCAAGGGGTGCCACTTCAATGGTGCCGGCGGCCATGAGCCGCGGGATGGATTCGGGATCCATCATGTCGTGGAGGGCGTCATAGAGCGGCCGAAGGTAGGGGTCGATCTTGTCGCTGAGCGTGCCAGGCAGGAACCCGAGGCGCTCGCCGGCTTCAACAGCGGGCCGGGTCAGGATGATGCGGCTGACTTCCTTCTGCTGAAGCGCCTGGACGGCCTTGGCCATTGCCAGGTACGTCTTGCCGGTGCCTGCCGGGCCGATGCCGAAAATCACCGTGTTGGCGTCGATGGCGTCCACATAGTTTTTCTGGTTCAGCGTCTTGGGCCGGATGGTCCTGCCGCGGCTGGACAGGATGTCGTGGGTCAGGACATCCACCGGGTTCTGCAGGGACTGGCTCCGCAGCAGCGCCACGAGTTGCTGCAGCACGGCGGGGCTGATCACCGTGCCGCGCGCGACCAGGCCGCGGACCTCCTGCAGCAGCCGCATGATCCTGGGAACATCGGCGGCAGGTCCGCTGATGGACAGTTCGTTGCCGCGGACATGGAAATTGACGGCCGGGAACTGCTCTTCGATGAAACGGAGGGCCTCATCATGGCTGCCGAGCGACTGGACCATCTGATCGGAGTTGTCAAAAACGACCACCTCCGTCCGGATGCCGGGAAGGGTGTGGGGAAATTCTCCTGCGGTGCGCTCAGTATTCAGCCGGCGCTTTCCGTTCGCTGATTCAGTCATGGTGCTGGCCCGCAGGCCTGTGGTCCCCTCCAGTTCAAATTCGGCATTCCGAAGACCGCCGGGGCATGCTGCCACGCCCGCCGGAGGTCTCCGGGTTCATACCATCTTACGCCAGCGCGGGGCCGGAGGCGGCTGAGGGACCGGCTTCCCGGCGGCTGTGCGCGGCCTGCCTGCGGTATCAGAACGGACCCCGGCGGAGGGAAGTTGCCGTCATTAGGTATCAACTTCATATCGGCCTCATATCGTTCCCGTTGCAGTTGTACCGGGCGGCGGAGTTCGGCGGTCGGGGCCAGTTTCCTTGTGCGATGCTGGAAATCAAGGCCGTCCGGGGACCGGCTCCATCATCACAGCCAGGAAGGACAGTGCCATCACAGTGCCGGGACCAGTAACGCCCCTTGCCGTGGGACCCGCCCTGGGGCGCATCCGCTCCGCGGCACTGCTGGGCCTCCTGCCCGCTGTCCTTGTCCTCACCGGCTGCATCGTGGATCCCGGGCCGGAGCCCACGCTGGCGCAGAATTCGAGCCAGGCAGCGGAAAATACCTCACCAGGGGTGCCGTCCACCAGCGCACCGCTGGAAACCACGCAGTCATCCAACAAGGCACCCGTCTATTGGATCGGCCGCAGCAACAACAACGTTTTCCTCTACCGCGAGTTCAGGGATGTGCCCGAACAGGAAAACCCGGTCACCAGGGCGCTGCGGGCCATGATGTCGGACAAGCCCCTCGACCCGGATTTCTTCACGCCGTGGCAGAACCCGAAGAAGCTGGCCACGTCCATCTCGGGCAAGAACGTCATCACTGTTGACGTATCCGAGGACGCCTTTAACAGCAACCTCGACGCCGACATGGCCGGCCGCGCCATCCAACAGCTCGTGTACACGGCCACGGCGGCCGGCGCGAGTTCAGGCCTCATCGATTCCGGCCAGCAGATCCAGGTGATGGTTCTCGTGGACGGGCACACCGACTACCTTGCGTTCAACCACGTGCGCCTTGGCACCCTGATGTCCCGCAGCCCCGGAATGGTGGCCCCGGTATGGATCATCGATCCGCAGGAAGACGTGGAAGTCGCCGACGGCAGTGTCAAGATCACCGGACGCAACACGGTCCCCGGCGGCAAGCTGCGATGGCGGATCCTGCGGGAGGAAGGGAACGGCGAGAAGACGCCATTCCTGACCGGTGAGACCACCGCCGCGGCGGAGGCCGCCCAATCCGGCGTGTTTACCCTCGCCTTGACCCTCACCCCCGGCGACTACGAGCTTCGAGTCGCACAGGCGGACACCTCAGGCAGCGATCAGGACCTGAACGTTGATACGCGCAGCTTCAGCGTGCGCTAGCAGCCATACCGTCAGCCTGCAGGTGCGGCCCAGCGGCCCAGCACGTCGCTGGCAAGCACTACCGCGGCGGGACCGGCGGTGGAGGATCTCAGCACATGGTGCCCAAGGAGCGCCGTCACCGCGCCGGCACTGCACAGCCTGGTCACTTCACGCGGACTGATGCCGCCCTCCGGTCCCACAATGAGCAGGATTTCGCGGGGCCTGCTGCCGTCCGCGGTCGCCTGCCAGGACTCCAGTACAGACCGGAACGGCCGGACGGCGTCCTCGTGCAGGATGATGGCGAGGTCAGCCGCGGCGGCTGCGGCAGCCAGTCCGGGGGTTTCGACGGCGGCGCGCACCTCCGGGATCCACGCGCGCCTGGCCTGCTTGGCGGCAGCCGTGGCCACAGACTGCCATTTGGCGTGCGCCTTCGCTGCCCGCTCGCCTTTCCACCGGACGATGGAGCGCTCGGACTGCCACGGGATGACGGCGTCGATGCCCAGCTCTGTGGCGGTTTCCACGGCGAGCTCGTCGCGGTCGCCCTTGGCCAGCGCCTGCACCAGGACCAGCCGGATGTCCGGTTTTTCTTCGGCCGTCAGCGCGGAGCACTCAACTGTCAGTTCGGACGGCGACGCCGCCACCACCGTTCCGGTCAGGCGTTTGCCGGCGCCGTCGGCGATGTCCACTGATTCGCCGGGGGCCAGCCTCTTGACCGCCACCGCGTGCCGCGCCTCAGGACCCTGAAGGACAAAGACGCCGCCGGGGACCATCTGGTCCAGCGTCCCGGCAGCGCTGAAGAAAACCGGATTGCTCACCGTTACAGGTTACCGAGCCGGTCCCGCAGCTTGGCGAAGACGCCGCCGCTGGCCGCGAGCTTGCCCTCGGTGAACTGTTCGCCGCGCAGTTTCGCCAGCTGCCGCAACAGGTCTTCCTGCGCCGAATCCAGCTTGGCCGGCGTCTCCACCTGAAGGTGGACCTTCAGGTCGCCGCGGCCGTATCCGCGAAGGTGGGTCACGCCCAATCCGCGCAGGGTGATGATCTCACCGGACTGGGTCCCGGATTTGACGTCGATCTCCTGCAGCCCGTCGAAGGTCTCCAGGGAAAGTTCGGTCCCCAGCGCTGCAGCGGTCATCGGGATGTTGAGCGTGGCATGCAGGTCGTCGCCGTCACGCACGTACGTGGCGTCATTGTTGACCCGGATTTCGACGTAGAGGTCGCCGGCGGGGCCGCCTGCCGGACCTGCCTCGCCCTGGCCCGAAAGCTGGATGCGGGTTCCGGTGGCCACGCCGGCGGGCACCTTGATGGTCATCGAACGCCGGCTGCGGATCCGGCCCTGCCCGCTGCATTCGTTGCAGGGGTCCTTGATCACGGTGCCGAAGCCTTCGCAGCTTCCGCACGGGGCGGCCGTCATGACCTGGCCCAGGATGGACCGTACCGCCCGCTGGACCTGTCCGCTGCCGCCGCAGATGTCGCAGCGTTCCGGGTGGCTGCCCTCCCGGCAGCAGGAGCCGTTGCAGGTGGGGCAGACGACGGCGGTGTCCACTTCGAGTTTCTTGTTGACCCCGAACACAGCGTCGCGCAGTTCGATGCGGACGCTGATGAGGGCGTCCTGTCCGCGCCGGACGCGCGACGCCGGCCCGGCGGATCCGCCGGCGCCGAAGAAGGTGTCAAAGATGTCCTGGAAGGCGAAGCCCTGCCCGGCGTAACCGCCGCCGCCGAAGCCGTTGTCGGTGCCGTTTTCGTTGCCGGTGGTGTCATAGACCCTGCGCTTCTGCGGGTCGGAAAGCACCTCGTAGGCGTGGGTCACGGCCTTGAAGCGGTACGAAGCATCCTCACCGGGGTTGACAT
>DATCVX010000601.1:0-2964 GCA_036566705.1 Arthrobacter sp.
CGCTTGGCTGACGTGCCTTCCCAGCCGAAAAGCTCCGCTGCCAGCCGCCTGAGAGTGCGGCTGGCGGCGGTGCTCGCCGCCGTCGTCGTCCTTGTCCTGACCGGCTGCGGAACCTCGCCAGGTGCGGCGCCGGAGGAGAAGGCCGCCGGACTGACCGGTGATTTCTTCACGCACGACCCCGCGCTGGTCAAGGGGGACGGCGGCGGGCCGTGGTTCATCTACTCCACCGGCAACGGGCAGGTGGCAGACGGAAACATCCAGGTCCGGCGCTCAGACGACGGCGTGGACTGGGAGTACGCAGGCGAGGTCTGGCAGGAAAAGCCGGCCTGGCTTACCGTGGCCGTCCCGGGAGTGGACAACCTCTGGGCGCCGGAACTCTACGAACACGACGGCACCTGGTACCTCTACTACTCGGCGTCCACGTTCGGAAAGAACCTGTCGGTGATCGCGCTGGCCACCAACACCACGCTGGACCCGGCCGATCCCGCCTACGAGTGGGTGGACCGCGGCGAGGTGATCTCCTCCAAGGGGGAACGGTTCAACGCGATCGACCCCGGCATTGTGGAGGACGAAAACGGGACGCCGTGGATGTCGTTCGGCTCCTTCTGGACCGGGCTCCAGTTGGTGCAGCTCGAATGGCCCACCGGCCTGCGCGCCGACGCTTCCGATCCATTGGCAATCGCGGACCGGAAGGCACCGCCGAACGCCATCGAAGCGCCCTACATTGTGCCGCATGACGGCAGGTACTACGTGTTCTTCTCCCGGGACTTCTGCTGCCAGGGGCTGGAGAGCACGTACAACATTGCCGTGGGCAGGGCGGACAGCATCACCGGCCCGTATGTGGATGCGGACGGCAAGGAACTGCTCGACGGCGGCGGCACGCCCGTGCTGGCCACCGACGGCGGGCGCGTGGGGCCGGGCGGCCAGTCCGTCTCCGGGGACACCCTCGCGTTCCATTACTACGCCGAGGAACTGGACGGTGCCTTCCGGCTGGGACTGGCCGACCTTGAGTGGAAGGACGGGTGGCCCACGGCGCGTTGGGAGTAGATCTGCGTGCGTTCCTGCCCGGTTGCTCCGGCCCCAAGCACGCGAACCGCGCCGGGACACGGCGTGTCACGACAGGAAACCGCTTTAGGGGCGGTGCCGCCAAAAGCAACTGGGCAGGAGCGCACGTGTGACGAAGCTCCTGCAGACATAAGCGGCTCACAAGTTTGATAGGAATGAGTCATGCTCCGCCTCAAACGCATGGCCGTCCTGTGCGTCGTCCTCGTTTGTGTCATTACCGGCTTTTTGTTCTGGGCGCTCCGCATGGGCGGCCAGCCGGCGGCCCTGACGTTGCCCGCGCCGCCGCAGTCCGCGGCCCGGCTTGAGGTGCTCTCAACTACCAGCACCCCTGCGCTGAACGTCACGAGGGTTGTTGACGGGCAGTGGCTGGCCGGCGCGGCGGCGGAAACCGGCATCCCCGCCAGGGCGCTGCAGGCCTATGCCGCCGCGGCTGCCGCTGCCAGTTCGAGCAACCCGGGGTGCGGGATCGGCTGGAACACGGTGGCGGCCATCGGCTTCGTCGAGTCAGCCCACGGGACGTACGGCGGCGGAAGCCTCTCGGCCGCGGGACAGGCAAGCGGGCCGATTGTCGGGCCGAGCCTGGACGGCGACGGGTTCGCCGCCATCGCCGACACGGACGCCGGCGCCCTCGACGGCGACCCTCACTGGGACCGCGCCGTGGGGCCAATGCAGTTCATCCCGTCCACCTGGCGGTTCGCGGGCCGGGACGGCAACGGGGACGGAAACGCCGACCCCTTCAACATCGACGACGCCGCAATGAGTGCTGCCGCTTACCTGTGCGGCGGCGGGCGGGATCTGGTCACGGATCGGGGATGGGCCGACGCGGTCTACGCCTACAACCAGTCCGATACCTACGTGAACCAGGTTAGGGAGAAGGCCGCCGCGTACGCCGCGCAGGCAGTGAGCTAACCCGAGAACGGACGACGGCGGGGCCTGGGTTACGCCTGGCCGGCGCCCACCGTGGATTCGCGCACCACTACCTGGAACTCCGTCTCGATTTCCCTCGGCGGCATGCCGTTCGGATCCTTGATCCGCTCCATCAGCATCCGGATGGCGGTCTCGGCGATTTCCGTCCGCCCCGGATCCACCGTGCTGAGCGTGGGCAGGGTGTACCGGGTTTCGTCCAGGTCATCGAAGCCGATCACGGCGACGTCGTCCGGTACGCGGAAGCCCGCCTCCTGCAGGACACGCACGGCGCCCTGGGCCAGGGTGTCATTGAGCCCGAAGACGGCGTCGAAGGTGGCGCCGCGGTCCAGCAGGTCATGCATGGCGGCCGCACCGTTGGACCGGTGCCAGTCCACCACATAGGCGACGATCCCGTCGTCGTACGGAATTCCCCGCGCCTCGAGCGCCTCCCGGTACCCGCGCAGGCGAAGCCCGGCCGAGCCAATCACCTCACCCTCATGCGCGCCCACGACGGCGATCCGCTTCTTTCCGAGGTCAAGCAGGTGTTCGGTGGCGGCCCGGGCGGCCGTGACGTTCTGCATCGTGACGTGGTCGGACGCGCTGCCGAAGATGCGTTCGCCCAGCAGGACAATCGGCACGTCAGCCCTGATCAGGTCCGCGTCCTCCTGGCCGAGTGCCAGCGGGCTGAAGATCAGGCCGTCCGACATCTTGAGCCGGGGGCTGGCCATCACCTCGAGCTCGCGATCACGGTCCGCGCCGGTCTGCTCGATCAGGACCACCAGGCCGTGCTTCGCGGCGGCTTCGATGACCGCATCGGCCAGCTCGGCGAAGTACGGCAGGCTCAGCTGGGGGAGTGCCAGGGTGATGGCGCCGGTCTGCCCCGAGCGCAGGCTGCGGGCCGTCAGGTTGGGCCGGTAGCCGAGCTCCGCAATGGCCTTTTCAACCTTGGCGCGCGTGGTGTCCCGGACGTGCGGATGGTTGTTGATCACGTTG
>DATCVX010000602.1:0-20071 GCA_036566705.1 Arthrobacter sp.
CAGAACGGCTGCTGGGGATGCGGGCCAACCGTGAGGTCATCCCGGAAGACCCAAACCATTCGGTCCGGTGGCATGAGCACGACTATCCCAGTCCGGTGGCCCGCTGGAACTACCATCCCGAGTACGAGCTGCACCTGATCCGGAAGGGCACGGGAAAGTTCATCGTGGGAGACCACATCGGCACGTTCGAGGCCGGACATCTGGCGCTGGTGGGTTCCGGGCTGCCGCACGACTGGGTCAGCGACCTGGAGCCCGGCGAAGTGCTGGAGAACCGGGACGCCGTGATCCAGTTCGACGGAAAGTGGGTGGAGCAAGCCGCTTCCGTGGTCCCCGAACTGGCGGAGGTGAAGCCGCTGCTGGAGCAGTCTGCGAGGGGGATTGAGTTCCTGGGGGAGTCAGCCGTGGCAGCGGCCGCTGCCATTGAGAAGATGGGCGCCAGCAGCGGGCTGCAGCGGCTGCAGCACCTGTTCGCGCTGTTCGGAATCCTGACCCGGGCACCCCAAGGGGAGCGGCGCTACCTTGCCGAGGAATGGTTCAGGCCGCAGCTGGACGGCCAGGCCGCCGCCGTCGTCGACCTTGTCCTGGAGTATGTGTTCAGCAACCACGCCGGCAGCGTATCGATGGCCGAGGCGGCCGCGCTGGTGGGGATGCCGGAGCCGACCTTTTCGAAGTACTTCAAACGTGCCACCGGCCAGAATTTCAGCGACCTGGTCCGCAAACTGCGGCTGGCGCACGCGCGGCGCCTGCTGGAACGCAGCGACAAACCCATTTCCGAGATCTGCTATGAGGTGGGGTTCTCCAACCTGTCCAACTTCAACCGGCACTTCCTCAATGACGCGGGGGTAACACCGCGGGAGTACCGGCAGCGGGTGCAGGGCTAGGCCATGTTTGGGCCCCGGGACCCCCGGCAGGATCAGCCCGGGAACCCTCACCTGCGGGATCAGGGTGCACAGGTTGAGCGTGAAATCCGCGACTCTGACGCAAGTCATGAATCCGCCGTGCTATTCGCGGCGTTCGTGGGTCTGGCCGAACGGGACGTCACGGCTGACCGCGACGGTGTAGCTGCTGTAGCCGTGCTGGGTGACCAGGATCCCGTGGCGGCCTTCCTGCATGGCGTGTTCGCGGGCCATGTCCACGGCGGTATTGAGGTCGTTTTCAACGGTGTGGGGGTCGTGGGCGGTGATTTCCAGGACGAGGTCAGAGTGGCGCTTGATCATTGTGGTCTCTTTCTCGGGGTAATTGCCTGAGGGCTTGGCAGGCGCGCGCCTCCCGGGCGGGAGATCCCGGGGGCTAAGGCTGCGGTTCGAGAGGGGTGCCCTGCATGCTTTGATGGGGCTGTGGCCGGAGAAGGCCGGCGGTTTGGATCGGCGGAAGAATTCCTGCGGATCTGTAGCCAGTGTGGAGGATCAGCAGCCCTGCGCGCAAGACAAATCACGGAAAATCTTTCAACGGACCATCGTGATGGATTAGGCGCGTCAACAAGAAAATCCGGGTAAGTGGGAATCAGGCGCCGATATCCCTCTGATTGTGCCTGGCCTCGATGACGTCATCGACCTCAAGGACCGTCGAAATGCGTGTGAGGTCGGCAACGCGTGAAAGGTCCACCGCCAGGAGAGCCTCGATCTGTCGGCGGACTTCGACGACGGAGTCTTCCTGGATATGCAGCTGCTCAGCTGTCCTAGCCGCGCTGAGGTTATTGTGAATGAGGGCTGACAAGGCCGGCAGGAGCGGGGGGTCCTGGACTGCATCGTTGCCTCGCAACGGGCCAAGCACATCATCCGCGTAGCGGTTCAGGGCGGACACATCCGGGAGCTGAAGCAGAAGCCCGGTCAATCCCAGGTCGCTCAACAAAATGGTTTCGGGGGAACTCTTGCGAAGGCCCGCCAGCTCAACAGCTCCGCGGGCAGTGGCAAAAGCTGCCGGATAGTCGGCGATGCTTGTGACCGGTCCCGTGATGGCGACATGCCCGTGATCCGTACTTTGCCCGTGTCCCGACGGAATCTTCCTCACTTTGTCGCCGATGCCCCGCAATTCGCCGATCGGCGTCGATGGCTCCATCGGCCAGAGAGCAACAACGAACCCACCATAGGATCCAAGCAGTGGCTTTGGCGAAATCTGCCGTGCCATTCGTGCGAATGCGTCCGTAAGCCAGTACGGCAGGGCACCATCGTTGCCGTGGTCAAATCTGACTGCTACCACTGCATGGGGGAGTGACAGATCGTGGCCCAGACGTGTGGCTTCGGCCAAGAGCGCTGTGGCTTCGTGCCCTCTGCCTGACAGGAGCACCGAAAGAATCTCGCCAGTGTCCCGCCACGCTGTCTGGGTCGCTGTCCGGGTCCGGAGGAGTTCCAGCGCCAGGGGCGCGGCTGCCCGTTCCAGCGCCTGGCGATCCAGCTGTCGGAGCTCGGAGATCCTCCCGCTCGTCCAGATCCACGCGATGATCTTGTCCTTGATCATTACCGGGACGCGAACAACGGTCCGCGTCCCAGTTGCCTCCGGAAGGCTCACCTCGGCCAGCAATCCCGCACTGCCTGCGGACATGACATCGGGGAGGGGGAGGTCAGCCGCCTTCGCCAGGAGGGCAGCCGGGAGCGTGACGCCATGACCTTCGGTGTTGTAGAGGATGGTGCCGTTGGTCTCGCACAAGGCCACAGGGCGATCCAGGATCTCTGCCAGGGCTCCGCCGAGGGCCCTGACCCCGCCTCCTTCGAGCGTCAGGGCTGTCAACCGCTCGTGGATCGCTTCGGCTTGCCTTTGCAGTTCGTACTGCTCCTCAAGCGACTCGTACAGCCCGTTGAGGACCGATATCCGCTCCGCCTGTTGGGAGCGCAGGCGGCTCGTGGTGATGGCTACGGCGGCTTGGTCTGCCAACATCAAAAGGCGCGATTCTTCTTCCTTGGTGAAGTGATGGGTCGAACGGGTGTAGCAGTTGAGAGTCCCGAGTGTTTCATCGGCGGCGTTCAAAGGCACAGCGATCATGGAGTTGAAACCCTGGTCTTTTGCCGCAGCCCTCCATACGAGCATCGCCGGATGGCTTCCGAAATCCTCGATCTGCACGGGAACGCCCATGGTGAATGCCTGGACCGACGGGGTGGGAGTGTGAACGCCATAAAGCCGGATCGGGTGCGTCGCGTTTATTTCCCGGATGTAGTCGGCTGAGAGGCCGTAAGAGCCTTCGATCATCAGGACTTGAGACGCCGCGTCCGGCATAGTGATGGCGCAGAAGTCATAGGACATCAATTTGCAGGCGGTCCTGGTGATCAGGTCCAACAGTTCGCCCAGCGAAACGCCCCGGTTGACTGCCGCACCGACATCGGCCAGCGCCTTCAGCCATTCTTGAAGATGCTGGGCCAAACGGTCAGGACCCATTTTCACACTTAGAGTTTTTCACGGATTACCTGGACGAGCGAGACACTTTTTGCCCGCTGGGTGACGCCTCAAACTCCGCTCGCAGGGCCTCGCGTTATCGTTGGACCACCACATCTCATCAGGAGGACGTATGCCGTACGTTGTTGACTTCAAGGACGTCTCCACTGCCGGCCTGGAATCGTCGCCGGTCGCCGAGGCGCTTGCCGGGTTGCGCGCCAATGAGGGCCGCTACTACCGCAATAAGTACGACCACGTCTTCACCGTTAGCCCCGCAAGCGAGGTTCCCGAGGTGGTGGACCGGGTGAACCGCATCCTCAAGGAGGAGCGCGAGATTGTCATCGGCTCCCGCCCGCTCGAGGCAACAGCCTTTGACGTCGATGGCTTGCGGATGGATTATGTGTTCTTCGAGTCCGGGCTTTCGGTCAACGTCATGTACAGCATCGAAGACGGCGGGAAGCGGGCGGTCGGTTTCAAGCTGGCCGAAGGCATGGAGATTCCAGAGGAACTGGCGTCCCGTTTCAAGTTCGCACGCCAGAAATCAAAGCTGGCAGGCGTGATCCGCGGCTCCTATTTTGTGATCAAGGGCCAGTACTGACCGGCACTCTCGGCATTTAGTATTGAGGCAACTCGGCCTTGTGGCCCCTCGTGACCTATGTCATACTGATGGTCGATGCGCATCGACGATACGCATCGACGATCCGCAGAAACCACCCGGCAGAGAGCACAAGGAGGCCAGGACATGCCCACCAGCAAGGATGTGGCCCAGGCCGCCGGTGTCGCCCAAAGTACGGTGTCCTACGTCCTAAGTGGCAAGCGGCCGATTTCTGAAAAGACCAGGAAGAAGGTCGAGGACGCCATTGAGCACCTGACCTATCAGCCCAACGCCGGGGCCCGCGCACTGGCCAGCCGCAGGACCCGTGTCATCGGCTTGGTCATTCCGTTCATACCCGAGCTGCACATGGCGTCGATCATGGAATTCGTCTCCGTGATCGCCAATACCGCCCGCCGCTACGACCACGACATCCTGCTGGTCACCGAGGACGAGGGAGCAGCAGGACTGCGGCGCGTGGTCGGCCAGCAGATCTGCGACGGACTGATCCTCATGCAGGTAGAGGGCGACGACGAACGGCTCCCCGTGGTCCGGGGCCTCAAGGTCCCGGTGGTTCTGATCGGCATTCCGCACGATCCCTCCGGCCTGGTCTGCATCGATGCCGACTTTGAAATGGCCGGAAAGCAGTGCGTCCAGGACCTCGCCGCAGCAGGGCATGACGTGATCTGCGTCCTCGACTGGCAGCGTGAGGTAGTGGACCGGCACGTAAATTACGTGGAACGCTTTATGTCCGGCACCAACCAGGCCGCCGAGAGCATCGGCGTCAAAATGCTTCACCTGCCGGGCGGCACGGACCGCGATGTCATTGCCGATTCCGTGGACAAAGCATTGGCCGAAACCACCGGAGTGCCTGCGTTCATTGCCCCGGACGGCACCGTTCAGGACGTTCTGCGCCGGGTACTGTCCAGCCGCGGCCTGACTCCGGGCAAGGACGTGTCGGTGATCGGCAGCGCCTCTCCCACGCTTGCAGAGCTGCAGCCCATTCCGCTTTCCACCATCGATCTCCGTCCGGCCGAAGTCTCCCGCCGTGCGGTAAGGATCATTTGCGACCTCCTCGAAGCCGACTCGCAGGGACCAACCGAATCCCTGGAGCTGGTGCCCACGGTCATCACGCACCGGTCCAGCACGCTCCGCCCACCCCGCGGCAGCTGAATCCTTCCGTCCCACCCCGCCCAAAGCAGATTCCCGTCATCGATACGCATCGTCGATACGCATCGACAGATTGATTCCCACAACATAAGGAACAGACAATGAAGTCAGCACACCGGACAACGCGTCCGCTCTCCTTGGCCGTTGCCGCCCTTGTCGGCATTCCGCTGTTCGTCTCAGGCTGCGGAGCGGCCGGCAACACGGCTTCCTCCACTGAGCCCGTCAAAGAGATCTCGGTGGTTGACTACTACAACAACGAGCCGGACAAGTCCTTCATCGGCGACGCCCTGACCGCCTGCGGCACCAAAGCGGGCGTCACCGTCAAGCGCGAAACCGTTCCGGGCAAATCGCTGATCTCCAAAGTGCTCCAGCAGTCCTCCTCCAAAACGCTGCCGGACGTACTCATGCTGGACAACCCCGACCTGCAGCAAATTGCCGCCACCGGCGCACTGGCCCCCTTGGCCGATTTCAAAATCAGCACGGATGACTTTGCTCCCGGCGTGCTCAGCGCAGGCACCTACAAGGACAAGGTCTACGGCCTGGCACCCACCGTCAACACCATCGCCCTGTTCTACAACAAGGACATCCTGGCCAAAGCCGGTGTCACGCCGCCCACCACCTGGGATGAGCTGAAGTCAGCAGCCGCCAAACTCACGTCCGGGGACCAGTACGGACTGGCGTTCAACGCCAACCCCACCTACGAAGGGACGTGGCAGTTCCTCCCGGTCATGTGGTCAAACGGCGGTGACGAAAAGAAGATCGACACCAAAGAGACTGAACAGGCCCTGCAGCTGTGGACCGACCTGGTCAAGAATGGCTCGGTCTCCTCCTCCGCCCTGAACTGGACCCAGGCCGATGTGAAGGACCAGTTCCTGGCCGGCAAGGCAGCCATGATGGTCAACGGCCCTTGGCAGATTCCGTCCCTGGACAAGCAACCGGCCCTTCAGTACGGCGTTGTGAAGATCCCGGTCCGTGAAGCCGGCCAGACGCCCGTGGCACCGCTTGGCGGGGAAGTCTGGACCGTACCGCAGACCGGCAACAAGGCCCGCCAGGCCAAGGCGGCCGAAGTGGTTGCCTGCCTGAACAGCGACGAAAACCAGCTGGCGATGGCCAAGGTCCGCAACACCATTCCGTCCAAGACCACGCTTGCGGAGACCTTCGCAGCCGAGAACCCCAAGCTCGCCACCTTCACCGAGCTGATCAAGACCGCCCGTGCACGGACCGGCCAGCTCGGCGCCCAATGGCCTGCCCAGGCCACCAAGATCTACACCGCCATCCAGACGGCGCTGACCGGCAACGCCTCGCCGGCCGACGCCCTCAAGCAAGCCCAGGGTCAGTAGGCAGCCAGCCATGTCACTAACAACCGACGTATCACAGACGGCAGCGGGGCCGTCCGCGGGAAAGTCCTCCCGTAAGCACGGACGCGCGAACCTTTCAGGGACTGAGGTACAACCTCCGCGGCGGCGCAGCCGCCACCGCCGCGAGCGTATCTTCCAGTGGCTCTTCCTGGTTCCCGCTGTGGTCTACATGGCGTTGTTCTTTGGCTACCCGGTGGTCAAGAACGTCGTGATGAGCTTCCAGGACTACACCACGTCCACGTTCTTCACCGGAGAAGCCCCGTGGGTGGGGTTGGCGAACTACGCGACTGTACTGTCGTCGTCGTTGTTTTCCACCTCGCTGCTGAACACAGCGCTGTTCACGCTTGGATCCATCCTGGGCCAGTTCGTCATCGGGCTGGCGCTGGCGATCTTCTTCCAGCGCAGGTTCCCGCTCAACGGAATCCTGCGGTCGCTGCTGCTGCTGCCCTGGCTCCTGCCACTGATAGTTTCCAGTGCCGTGTGGCGCTGGATCCTGGACAAGGACAGCGGCGCACTGAACCGCTTCCTCGGTGACCTTGGCATCATCGACACCGGCATCCCGTGGCTGACCAGCACGTCGTTGGCGCTGATTGCCGTGGTGGGAGTGAATATCTGGATCGGCATTCCCTTCAACCTGACCATCCTGTACGGCGGTCTCCAGGAAATCCCGGACGAACTGTACGAGGCAGGGTCCTTGGACGGGGCCGCCGGGTGGCGGGCGTTCCGGCACATCACCTGGCCCATGCTGCGGCCGGTGGTCAGCGTGGTCCTGGTGCTCGGCGTCGTGTACACACTCAAGGTGCTGGACATCATCCTTGGCCTCACCAACGGCGGGCCCGCGAATTCAACCCAGACCATCGCCACCCAGTCCTATGCCCTGTCCTTCAACGAGTTCAAATTCGGCGAAGGCGCGGCCCTGGGCAACGTGCTGGTCATTATTTCCCTGGTATTCGCGGTCCTCTACCTGCGGGCCAGCCGACGCGCAGTGGATGAGTGAGGAACCATGACAACCCAACTGAAGGCATCCGTCCGCCGGAAGGCTGCTGCCGCCGCCGACCGCAGGAACTGGGCATACACGGCATTGGCCATCTTCTTCCTGGCCGTCATGCTGTTCCCGGTCTACTGGATGGTCAACGCATCCCTGCAGCCCAACGGCGCCACCCTGGAAACTTCCTGGCTGCCGCTGAAGCCCGACTTCACCGGCTACGCAACAGCCATCAACGAGCAAGCCGGCAACCTTGGCACCAGCCTGGTCATCTCCCTCGGAAGCGTGGCGCTGAGCCTGGCCATCGCGGCCCCCGCGGCTTATGCCCTGGCCTACTTCAAGGTCCGCGGCGCAGGCGTGGTCCTCTTCGCGATCCTCATCAGCCAGATGATCCCGGGCATCGTGGTGGCCAACGCCCTGTACACCGCGTACAACGACCTTGGCCTGCTCAACTCCATACCGGGCCTGATCCTTGCCGACTCGGCGCACGGCATCCCGTTCGCCATCCTCATCATCCGGGCGTTCATGAATGGCATGCCGGCCTCCGTCATCGAGGCTGCGCGGGTGGACGGCGCGGGCCACGTCCGGGCGTTCTGGTCCATTGTGATTCCGCTGAGCCGGAACTCCCTGATCACCGCGGGCCTGTTCACGTTCCTGTTTGCCTGGAGCGACTTCCTTTTCGCATTGACCCTGACCACCACCGAAGCTGTAAGGCCCGTGACGTTGGGCATCTTCCAGTACATCGGCGCCTACGTGAACGACTGGAGTTCAGTGATGGCGACGGCGGTACTCGCCTCCATCCCGGCCATCGTCCTGCTGGTGGCAGCCCAGAAATACATCGCTGCCGGTACCACCGGCGGCGCGGTCAAATAGACCCCCTTCAGCAGCTACGAGGAGAAAATCATGACTGACAGCAAGCCCATTCGCGTCACCGTCTGGAGCGAAAACCGGCACGAGAAGCGGGACGAACTGGTCGCCCGCCTGTACCCGGACGGAATGCACGGCGCCGTCAAGGCGGGCATCGAGGAGAACCTGGGCGCCGCCGTCGTGGTCCGGACCGCAACCCTGGACGAGCCGGACCACGGCCTCACGGAGGAAACACTCGCCAACACCGACGTCCTGACCTGGTGGGGGCACATGTCCCACGCGGACGTCGACGACGCGGTCGTCGAGCGCGTGCACCGCCACGTCCTGGCCGGCATGGGCCTGATCGTGCTGCACTCCGGGCACTGGTCCAAGATCTTCACCAGGCTGATGGGTACTTCCTGCACCCTTCGCTGGCGCTCCGAACAGGACCGCGAACTCGTCTGGACAGTGGACCCCACGCACCCCATCGCCAAGGGTGTGCCACACCCCATCGAAATTCCCGAGCAGGAGATGTACGGCGAATTCTTCGATATCCCCACACCCGAAGAACTTGTGTTCATCAGCTCCTTCAGCGGCGGCGAAGTCTTCCGTTCCGGCTGCACGTTCCGGCGCGGACACGGCAAGATCTTCTTCTTCAGCCCGGGCGACCAGGACTACCCCGTCTACCACCACAAGGACATCCGCCGGGTCATCGCCAACGCCGTGGAATGGGCCGTCACCGACCGCCCGGAACGGACCGTCCCCGAACTGCTGCGCTACGAGACCGGCGACTTCTTCAACGGCAAGAGCTACCAGGGAGCCAACGCGTGAGCACCCCCTTCGCCACCATCCCCGACGACGGCACTCCACTGCGCGTCGTCGTCGTCGGTGCCGGCGGCATGGGCCGCGCCTGGCTTCGCACGGTTGAGGAATCGCCGCTGGTGGAGCTCGCAGGCATTGTCGACCTGGACCTGGACGCCGCCCGCGCGGCTGCCACGGAGCTGGGGCGTCCAGACCTCCCCATGGGCGCCGGTACAGCGGCGTTGGCGTCCGACGTCGGCGCCCACGCGGTCATCAACGTCACGGTCCCTGCCGCGCACCATCCGGTCACCACCGAAGCACTCGCCGCCGGGCTGCCTGTCCTCGGCGAGAAGCCGGTGGCGTCCACCGTGGCCCAGGGACTGTCGCTCGCAGCAGCTGCGGAACTCCACGGCCAGTTGTTCATGGTCAGCCAGTCCCGCCGTTACAACAGGCACCTGTTCGAAGCGAAGCACCTGTCCTCGTCCCTGGGCAGGGTGGGCATCGTCTCCGCCGACTTCTTCAAAGCACCGCATTTTGGCGGATTCCGGGATGCCATGGACCACCCCCTGCTGCTGGACATGGCGGTCCACCAGTTCGACATGGCCCGGTTCCTCCTCGACGCCGATCCCGTCTCCGTCTTCTGTGAGGAGTACAACCCTTCCTGGAGCTGGTACCGCGGGGATGCAGGCTCCACGGCGATCTTCGAGATGACCGGAGGCGAACGCTTCGTGTTCACCGGCAGCTGGTGCAGTCCGGGCCAGGAGACCTCATGGAATGCTGCATGGCGGATCAGCGGCGAGCACGGAACGGTCCTCTGGGACGGCGACAACAGCCCTGTGTCCTCGGTTGCCACCGACACGGGCTACGGCGAAGACCCCGGACATGAAATCACCGGGTCGTTGCGGGACTTCGTGGCTGCTGTCCGCACGGGGAGCACGCCGATGGGCAGGGTCCACCAGAACATCATGAGCCTGGCCATGGTGGAAGCCGCCATCCAGAGCGCGGCCACCGGATCCCGCGTGTCCGTGGACGCACTCCTCGAGGACTCCTACCGGCAGGCCATCCTGGCCGAGCGCGACCCCGCAGTGCTGGAAGTCCTCAAGTCCTGGACATCGGTCCGGAATGCCCTCACCGGCGAAAGCACCGCACTCTGAAGCGGTGGGTGGAGAGCTGATTCTTTCCGGGGACGTTTAGGGCAGACTGGTGGCGTGAACGGAATCCGGTGGGTGCTGCACGTCGACCTCGACCAGTTCATCGCGGCGGTCGAAGTGCTCCGGCGGCCGGAGCTTGCAGGCAAGCCAATCATTATCGGCGGCCGGGGCGACCCCAGGGAACGCGCTGTGGTGTCCACCGCATCCTACGAGGCCAGGGCGTTCGGTGTGGGTTCCGGCATGCCCTTGCGCATTGCCGCCCGGAAAGTGCCCGATGCCGTGATCCTGCCCGTCGACCAGGAGGCCTACCTCGTGGCGTCTGAGACGGTGATGGCTACCCTACGCGCGCAGCCCGGCGCCACCGTGCAGGTGCTGGGTTGGGATGAAGCCTTTATAGGTACGGAAACAGAGGACCCCGAAGCCTACGCCCGGCAGGTCCAGGCCGCTGTCCTGGAGCGGACCCAGCTGCATTGCAGCGTGGGCATCGGCGACACCCTGGTCCGTGCCAAGGTCGCCACCGGGTTCGGCAAGCCGGCCGGCGTCTTCCGACTCACCGCCGGGAACTGGCTCGACGTCATGGGCAGCCGGCCCACCAAGGAGCTGTGGGGCGTCGGAACCAAAGTTTCCGGCCGGCTGGCCAAACTCGGCATCAACACAGTCGCCCAGCTCGCCGCGTCCGACCCCCAGGACCTGGTCCCGGAGTTCGGTCCCAGGATGGGTCCCCGGTACGCGGAGCTCGGACGCGGGGATGGCGCCAGCGTCGTTGACGACACCCCGTGGGTTGCCCGCGGGCACAGCCGGGAAACCACCTTCCAACAGGACCTGACCGAGCCCGCCCAGGTGGACGACGCCGTGAGGGAACTAACGGCGCATGTCCTTGAGGATGTTGTGGCCGAAGGACGGCCGGTGGTCGGGCTGACCCTCAAGGTCCGGTACGCGCCGTTCATCACCACGACGCACGGGAGGAAGATTCCCGAGACATTCGACCGGAACGAAATCCTGGCGCAGGCCTTGGACCTCGCAGCCGGAATCGAAGCGGGACGTCCGGTCCGGCTCCTGGGCCTGAGGGCAGAAATGGCGATGCCTGACGATGCCCGAAAGGGACACACGCCGACGCGCGGCGGTTGGTGACGGCGCTGTCCGCAAGCCCTAGCTCGTCGAGAGCACCGAGATAGCCCTGCGGCCGAGGCTGCCTGCGACGTGGCGGTGCATGGCTTCCCGGGCACGGGCGGCGTCACCGGCAATCACGGCGTCGGCGATTTCGACGTGTTCTTCCTGGACGCGGATCCGGTCTTTTTCGGAGTCCGTACGGCTTTGCAGTCCGATCTGGCGGTAGCGGTCTGCCTTGTCCCACAGGCCTTCCAGGATGCCGGTCAGGAGGGGGTTGTGCGAGGCGGTATAGATGGTGCGGTGGAATTCGCGGTGAACGGTCATCGCTCCGAGATCGGCAGTGTCGTGCAAGGGTGTCAGTTGTTCCAAGGCGGCCTGGATACGGTCGACATCTGCCGGCGTCCGGCTTTCAGCCGCGAGGCCTGCTGCCAGGGGGTCGAGGTTTTCGCGGATGACGTAGAGGTCCCGGGCCTCGTCCGCGGTGAGCGAGGCGACCCGTGCGTCGCGGTGCGATTCGAGCTGAACGAGTCCTTCTGCGGCGAGGCGTCGGAGCGCTTCACGCAAAGGTGTGGTGCTGACGCCGATTTCGTGGGCCAGTTGTACCTGGTTGAGGACAGAGCCCTGGGGGATGTCCCCGGTCAGTATCCGGCGGCGAAGTTCCTCGTAGGCGTACGCGTTTTTCGATAGTGCTACGGCAGGGTTTGCCACTTTTTACTCCTTCTAATGATCAACTTCCCCGCCGGCACCGAGACCTTCCACAGCATTTCCGGCCTAGGTTATAGCCTATATTCTAAACAGGCCCATCCTGTTCGAGAAAGTGTCCATCATGAGCATCGCCGCCGCCGGTTCCCACCCCTCCGTAACCCACCTCGAAGTCAACGGTGAGGTGCTGCAGGCGGTGGACATCGAAGGCGCGTTCGGGCCGGACTACCCCCGCCTGCCAATAGTCCTTCGGCTTCTGGCGGAGAACGTTCAGCGGAACATGACCGGGCACGAACGCGAGCTGGCCATGGACGCCCTGCGCGGCTGGCTCGACACCGGGACCAGCACCGCCGAAATCGAGTTCCTTCCGACCAGGGTGCTGATGCACGACACCACCAGCACCCCGGCCCTGGTGGACATCGCCGCCATGCGCGACACCCTGGCCGAGTGCGGCGAGGACCCCATGGCATTGAACCCGCTGCTTCGGGTGGACGTGTCCATTGACCATTCGCTGGCGGTGGAGGAATACGGGCGGGCCGACGCGGCCGTCCGGAACATCAAGCATGAGATCCGGCGGAACCGGGAACGCTACCAGTTCCTGAAATGGGCGTCGAAGGCGATGAACGATGTGCACATCAATCCGCCGGGTACCGGGATCATGCACACCATCAACCTCGAACAGCTCGCCACCGTCGTGACCACCATGGAAAAGGACGGGGTCCGGTGGGCCGTCCCGGACATGATGGTGGGAACGGACAGCCACACGCCGATGATCAACGGGCTCGGGGTCCTGGGCTGGGGCGTCGGCGGCCTGGAAGCCCAGACCGTCATGTTCGGCATGCCCGCCACCTTGCGCATCCCCGACGTCGTCGGCGTGCGCCTCACCGGCGAACTCCAGACCGGAACCCTGGCCACCGACCTGGCCCTGACCATCACCCACCGGCTGCGCGAAGTCGGCGTCACCGGCGAGTTCGTCGAGTTCTTCGGCCCCGGCGTCTCCACCCTCACGGCAGGCGAGCGGGCGGTCGTGGCGAACATGGCACCCGAGTACGGCGCCACCACCGGGTACTTCCCGATCGACGGCCGCGTCCTGGATTACCTTTCCGGCACCGGCCGCAGCGCGGAACAGACCCGCCTTGTGGAGGCCTACGCCCGGCAGGCAGGGATCTGGTTCGACCCGGACGCAAACCCCATGTACACACGGGCTATCGACGTTGACCTGTCCGCCGTCGCCATGCACGCCGCCGGCCCCCGCCGCCCCCAGGACCTCCTGCCCTTCGGCGGGATCCGCAAGGCTTTGGAACAGGAGAGGGGACCGGACCTCGCCGGTACCGGGCCGCTGCCGGAGTTCCCCGTGGCCCTGGCCGCGATCACCAGCTGCACCAACACCTCCGACCCGCGCCTGCTGATCGCCGCAGGACTGCTGGCCCGGAACGCCAGAAAGCGGGGCATGAGAGTCCCGGGATGGGTCAAGACCTCCCTGGCCCCCGGTTCTCCCGCGGCGGCCAGCTACCTCAAGCGCGCCGACCTGATCGGGGACCTGGCCTCCGTGGGATTCGATATTGTCGGGTTCGGCTGCACCACCTGCATCGGCAACCCAGGACCCCTGACACCGGTGGTCGCCAAGGCCCAGGCCGACGGCGGGAGCGAGCCCGTGGCCATCCTTTCCGGGAACCGCAACTTCCCCGGCCGGGTGCATCCCGATGTCGAACTCAGCTTCATCATGTCACCGCCCCTGGTCGTCGCGTTCGCCCTGGCCGGGGACGCCAAACGCGACCTCAGCACCGAACCCGTGCAGCACATGGCGGACGGCGCACCCGTCTACCTCACCGACCTGTGGCCGACCCGCGAAGAGATTGATGCCCTGGTGCTGACGGCCAACGATCCCGCCGACTTCCGCCGCGACTTCGCCATCGCCAGCCGGGATCCCCAGTGGCGCCGGGTAGAAGCCCCCGACGGCGCCCAGTACCCCTGGGACCCGGCGTCGACCATCCTGCGACGGCCGCCGTTCGCCGCGGTGACCGAAGGCAGCCTCCTCGGCAGTTTCACGGCCCATCCGCTGCTGGTCCTCGGTGACGACATCACCACCGACCACATCTCCCCGGCCAGCGCCATCCCGCCCACCAGCGACGTGGCCGACTTCCTCGTGGCCAGGGGAGAGGACCGGGCAGACCTGAACGTCTTCGCCTCCCGCCGCGGCAACTGGGAAGTCATGGTCCGCGGCGCGTTCCACAACAAGTCGGTCAAGAACCTCCTTCATCCCGAAGCGCCTGTTGCACAGACTGTCCACTCGCCGTCGGGCGTCACCATGCCCATCTGGGACGCCGCGCAGCGATACCGCGAAGACGGCGAATCCGTGGTCATGGTGGCGGGGGAACGCTACGGCATGGGCTCCTCCCGCGACTGGGCGGCCAAAGCCCAGCGGCTGCTAGGTGTCCGGGCCGTCATCGCGGTCAGCTTCGAGCGGATTCACCGTTCCAACCTCATCGGGATGGGCATCCTCCCGCTCGTTATGCCGGCCGATATGAGGGACAAGCTCCTCAGCCTCAAGCCTGGCGACCGGATCAGGCTGGACGCCGGCGAAGACCGCATCCACCCCCGCGCCGTCATCACGGCGGCCATTGTCCGCAGCGACGGAACAGAAGAGCCCTTCACCGCCACCGCTGCCGTGGAAACCGGGCTGGAATGCGACCTCCTCGCCGTGGGCGGCGTCATCCCCATGATCCTCCGCCGGACCCTAAACCACACCAACAGCTGATCGAAGCTCCGGCCGAATGGCCATTTGGCCGGAGAGTATCCGTGAACCCCGCCGGTTGGATCCACCCCAGCAGGCTGGGGCCAAGCTTGCGCAGCCGGTGCGCTCCAGCCCCAAAACCCTCTGATGTGCCGTAGGGTGACGGCATGCAACTTCGCCTCGAGGTCGTCCAGGTGCCCGTCTCCGATGTGGACCGGGCCAAAGCCTTCTACACCGACAAACTCGGCTTCGTGCTCGATCACGACGTCGAACACATCCCCGGCATGCGCGTCGTCCAGCTCACACCGCCCGGCTCATCCTGCTCCATTGTGATCGGGACCGGCATGACGTCCATGGTTCCGGGAAGCCTCGAAGGACTCCAGTTGGTGGTCCCGGACATGCAGAAGGCACGCACCGAACTCCTTGGCCGGGGAGCACCCATCAGCGAAGCCCAGGACATGGGCGGGTTCGCCTTCGCTTACCTCAGTGATCCGGACGGCAACCGCTGGGTCATCCAGGAAATCCCGCCGAGCGCGCCATAGCCCAGTCTATGGTCGCCTCGCCGTCTCTCACCGAAGCACGGCTGCGACAGCACTGATCTCGACCAGCGCGCCGGGCACGCCCAGCCCGGCCACACGGGCAGCGGTGACCAGGGCCGGTTCATCGGATGCGAGTTCGGCCGCGATCGCCCCGTACCCCGCCGCGAGGTCGGCGCCGTCGACGAAGAGCACTGTCCAGTGGACGACGTCGGCGAGGGTGGCGCCGGCCGCGGCGAGCGCAGTCTTCGCGTTCTCGAGGGCGCGCGCAGACTGCACCGCCACGTCGCCCCCTCCTACGAGTGCGCCATCGCCGTCGACGGCGTTCTGGCCGCCGACATAGATAGTGGTCGCGCCGGGCGGAACGATCGCGACGTGGCTGAAGGCCGGGCTCGAGACAAGCCCCTGCGGGCGGATGCGCTGTATGGGTGCCATCCCTGTATGGTCTCACTGACCGCCGACGGAAGGGAGGCCCGGCCCGGACTTTTCCCTGGTTGAAACGCGGCGCCCTTGAACGTCTGAACGCCCCAGGGCTAGCATTGCCCGCACGGCGGTCCTTGCCGTTCGGTCCCGGGCCCTGGGGCCCAGCGAACACTGAGATCCGTCACATCGAGGAGACAGCCATGGACGAGACAACTGCAGCGGCGTCATCGGCAACCCTGATGGTTGATCTGATTATTTCCCTGGACGGGTATGCCTCGGCCGAGGGATGGCCTGGCTGGTGGGGTCTTGAGGGCCCGGAATACCTGGCCTGGCTCGGGCAGGAGGGGGAGAAGGACTACACCTTCCTTCTTGGTGCGAACACCTATCGGCTGATGTCCGGCATGTCGGAGGAAGCCGCGGCCGAGGGCTCAGGCTTCACCGAGAATGAGGGGGCCAGCCTGACCGGCCTCGCCGCAGTGCCCAAGGTGGTCTTCTCCTCCACCCTGCAGGCGCCCCTGACATGGCCGAACTCGACGCTGGTCACGGGTGACGCGGTGAAGGCCGTGGCGGAGATGAAACGGACCGGCACCGGAACCCTGAGCACGCTCGGCAGCCTCAGCCTCTGCCGGTCGCTGCTGACCGCCGGCCTCGTGGACAGGTTCCGGCTGGTGGTCTTCCCGGTGATCACGGGCCGAACCGGTAAGGAACGGATCTACGACGGCTATCCGGACGTCGCGCTCGAGATGGTGGACAGCAGGACCTTCGACGGCCGGCTCCAGCTGCTCGAGTACGTGCCCACCCTGCTCAGTGGTCCGCCGGGCAGCGGTCCTGCCTGAGTCAGTCTGTGGATGCCAATCTCCCGCACCAGTCCGCCTGGTTCAATCACGGATTTCGACGGTGACGGTCCGGGGCGCCTGGAAGGACAGGAGCCTGATCCAGTCCGGCTGGTAGTCCTGCAGCTGCACTTCCGGCAGTGCAACGGCGGCTTCCTGGACGACTATGGCGGCCTCCAGCTCTGCGAGCTTGGCCCCGAGGCAGCGGTGAATGCCCGACCCGAACACCAGGCCAGGTCCCGTGGTTTGGCCGGGCCGGGCAGCTTGCGCGGCCACGGACGGGCCCGCAGCCGGAGCCGGTGCAGTGATGCGGTTGCCGCTCAGTTCCAGCAGGATTTCGGTGCCGGCCGGGATCAGGCCCTCACCAAGGTCTGTGTCGTGGGCGGCTACCCTGCGCCAGGTGGGGACCGATGATTCGGTGGCCAGCACGTGCCGGACCACGGCCCTGGAACCGGCATCCGTGGCCGCGTCTTTCCAGCCGGCGGAAGCTGAACCCTCCAGGAGGCGGAACAGGGTGGTACTGATCAGCTGGGTGGTGGTTTCCTGGCCGGCGATCAGCAGGAAGTAGCCCAGCGAACACAATTCCGGGGTGGAGAGGCCGTGTCCGGCCAGGGATTTGAACAGGTTGCGCCCGGGCGCCGCCACAGATTCCGCTACGAGCTTCCGCAGCCAGACGTAGAAATCAGCGGCGCTGTGGGCCAGTTCGAGCTGCCGGACCTCGTCGGGCCAGCCCCAGAACAGTTCCATGGAGTCCAGGCCCCACCGCTTGAGGTCAGCGAGGTCCCGGACGGGCAGCCCCAGGAGCTCGAGCATAACCACCGCCGGTGGAAACGCGGCCACCTCCCGCACCAGGTCCAGGTGTCCCGAAGCATCCAGCTGCTCCGCTGCGTTCTGTGCCGCTGCCTGTGCCAGTTCCCGGATCCGGGGCTCCATGGCTGCCACTGTGGCCGGCGTGAAGAAGCCCGCCACGACTTTGCGGATCCCGGCGTGCGAGTCGGTATCGTTGCTGGCCAACACGGGAGGCAGCGCAAAGCGCACCCGCTGCAGCACGCGCAGGGCGGGCCCGGCGAGGGGAGTGACCGCGACCAGGGCGTTCGCCGGGCTGAAGTCGGCTGGCCGGTGCAGCACGTCACGGACCGCGTCCGGGTCCCGCACCACGAGGTACGGGCACCGGGCCTGTCCAGAGCTTTCCGCCAGAGGGGCCGCAGCTGTCATCGCCGGGTTCATGCGGGCAGGCCGTTCAGCCAGGCAGCAGCGCCGGCCCGGAAATCCGCCGGGGACAGTTCCGAGGCGTGCTCCGGGAGGGCGCCGAGGAAAGGCACCCGCAACGACCCGAGCACCTGACGGTTGCTGTGGTGCACATGTTCGGGGCTGACGGGCCAGCTTCCGAGCACCACCCCCAGGACCTGAAGTTCCCGCGCAGCCAGGGCTTCGAGGGTCAGGGCGGTGTGGTTCAGCGTGCCTAGCCCCGGCCGGGCAACGAGCACAAATGCCGACGCCAGGATGGATCCGAGGTCCGCCAGGGTGCCGCCGTCGGAATCCAGTTCCACCAGCAGGCCGCCTGCGCCCTCAACCAGGACGTGGTCGTGCGACGCCGCGAGTTCGCGGACCCGGCCAGCGTGCGCTGGGAGCGCAGGGAGTTGCGTGCCGTCGACGGCGGCAGCGGCGACGGGTGCCAGGGGCTGCTGCAGGACGACGCCGGTTTCCGCGGTCACCGTGCCGGCGAGCCGGATAATTTCGGCGGTGTCGGAGTCACCGTCGGCGGCTCCTGACTGGCACGGTTTGTAGACCGCGACGCTGCGCCCGGTTCCGTGCAGGACGGTGGCGAGGGCCGCCGTCGTGATGGTTTTTCCGACTCCGGTGTCCGTGCCGGTGACGATGATGATGGCGGGCAGGTTCATGCAGGTTCCTCCAAAATGCCGCGCAGCACTGCGCAGCTCTCCTCAATTTCCGCAGGTGTCAGGGTGGCGCGGGCGGTGAGCCGCAGCCGTGAGATCCCGTCCGGAACCGACGGCGGGCGGAAGCAGCCGACCCGGACGCCGGCCCCGCGTGCGGCACCAACGGCCGCCAGCGCTGATTCGGCCGATGGCATGGCGACGGACTGCACGGCTCCCGCCGTTTGCTCGACGGCGGGACCGCCGACCGCGGGCCGGTCACTGGCGGCGCCGCAGGCTGAAAGGGCCGGGGCGAGCCCGGCGGCCAGCGCCGCAGCGTTGGTTCGGACGGCTTCCGCCCGCCAGGGCTCATCCCGGATAATCCCCACCGCGGCGAGGGCAGCCGCGGCGGAGGCCGGCGCCAGGCCGGTGTCGAAGATGAAGCCCCGCGCCCGGTTGACCAGGTGTTCCCGCAGGAGGCCAGAGCCCAGGACCGCGCCGCCCTGGCCGCCCAGGGCCTTGGACAGCGTTGCGGTCACCACCACGTTCGGGTGCCCGGCCAGGGCTGTTCCGGCCACCGATCCGCGGCCCTGGAAGGTCCCGGTGCCGGTGACGCCCAGGCTGTGCGCCTCGTCGACCAGCAGCACGGCATCGTGCTGCTCGGCCACGGCCAGCAGTCCGGCGAGCGGGGCTTCGTCGCCCAGGACGCTGTAGAGGGATTCGACGGCGATCATCGCGCGCGGCTCCGCCCGGTCGGCCAGCAGCCGGCCGGCGTCTTCCACACTGTTGTGGGTGAACGATTCGGTTCGCGAGCGGCTGAGCCGGAAACCGTCGATCATCGAGGCGTGACAGTGTTCGTCCGCGACGATCAGGGTCCCCGGGCCGCCAAGCGCCGTAATCACCCCGATGTTGGCCAGGTAGCCGGAAGAGAACACAAGCGCCGTTTCCATCCCGGCCAGCGCGGCGAGTTCCTGCTCGAGCTCCAGATGCAGCCGGGTGGTTCCGGCCACCAGGCGCGAGGACGTGGCGCCTGCGCCCCATCGCCAGGCCGCCGCCGCAGCCGCCGCGGCAACCCGCGGATCCGCGGCGAGGCCCAGGTAGTCGTTGCTGGCCAGGTCGATGAACCGTTCGTCCGCCTCACGGGGGAACGGGCGGCGGACCAGGCCACGGCGGTCCCGGACGGCCGCCTGCCGCTCCAGCCACTGGGTCATCGAGGTGCTCATGACGCACCTCCGGACCGAGGAGCGCCTCCGGTCCATGCGGGGACGCGCCCGTGGACCTCCGCGATGGCCGCCGTCATGCCGGCGGTGATCTGCTCTATGTCGGCTGCCGTGCTGATGTACGGGGGCATGGTGTACACGAGGTTCCGGAACGGCCGGACCCAGACACCGTGCCGGACCGCCGCTGCGGCTACCGCCGGGCCGTCGACGGCATGGTGCAGCTCAATGACTCCGACCGCGCCGATGGTGCGGACATCCCGGACCGACTCCATGCCCAGGGCGGGGGCAAGCCCTGATTCGAGACCTGCGCCGATCCGGGCGACATCGGCCTGCCAGCCGCCGCCGTCGATGATGCCAAGGCTCGCATTAG
>DATCVX010000603.1:0-2653 GCA_036566705.1 Arthrobacter sp.
GCGGGCAGCGGGATCGGCGAGGAAGCTGAACCCGTCGCGGCCCGTAATCCGGCACGAATCGCCGTGGTCCGCCTGGACGAGTTCGGCCGGAACGGTGCCCGATTCCTCGCCGGCCAGGTTGGTGCGCCGGGCAAACTCCGCGAGGTCGCCCACCTCGACGCCGAAAGTGGTGGTGCCGTCCTCCGGGGAGCCCGGCGCTGCCTCGTGCAGGGCCAGCCGCCCCGAACCGGCGTCAAACTCGCGCCAGGAGCCGTGATCCGCTGTCTTGGCCATTCCCAGTCCGGTGAGCAGCCGCTCCCAGGAATCCAGCCGGGACGTGAAATGGACAGGGCGCGAACGCAGCATGTGATTCTCCTGGACGGAAGGAAACGGCGCAGATACGGCCATCATGCCATGACTTGCTTCGGGTGGCACCGGGGGCAGAATGGGTCCATGGCCATTGAACTGGAGGAACTGCTGGTGCCGGACTCTGCCGCGTGGCGGACCTGGCTGGAAGCGAACCACGCCGACAGCCCGGGCGTGTGGCTGGTGCTGCATAAGAAAGGCGGCGGCGTCACCGAACTGGACTATGAGGCAGCCCTCCTGGAGGCGCTTTGCTTCGGCTGGATCGACGGCCAGGCCAGGAAGCGCGACGCCGAAAGCTCCTTCCAGCGCATGACCCGCCGCGGTCCCAAAAGCCCCTGGTCGGAACGGAACGTGGAGCGGATTGCGCGGTTGGAGGACGCCGGGAGGATGACCGACGCAGGCCGTGCCGCCGTCGACAGTGCCAAGGCGGACGGCCGCTGGGATGCCGCCTATGCCGGGCAGGCGACCGCCGAAATGCCGGCGGACCTGGCCGCCGCCATCGCCGCCGTTCCGGAGGCGCAGGCCATGTTTGACGTGCTCACCCGGGTCAACCGCTTCGCCCTGATCTACCGTACGAACTCGGCCAAACGGGTGGAAACCCGGGAGCGGCGCATCGCCGGATTCGTCGAGATGCTGGCCGGCGGCGAGACGCCCTATCCGCAGAAACAACGCCCGGCAGAAACGCCGTGACCTGTGCGGGCCGGCGGTTCGGATGCCGCCGCCGTTTTAGGGCGCCCCGCAGAACCCTGTAGAATTGATGGTTCCGTAGCGCTGGTGCCGTCTCCCGACATGGGGGACGGCACTTGTGCGTTTACCGACCGATTGGCTCAACATGGTCCGCATGTTCCCCAAAATCAGCCCCCGCCTCAGCCTGCGCCACCCGTTTCCGTGGGTGCTCGCTGCCGCCGTGGCTGCCCTCGCCCTGGTGGTTTCCGTCCTGGTGGTTTCCAATGCCCGGACCGGATCCGCTGCCACTGCCGACGGCGTCCTCGACGAGGTCTCCGCAGCCCAGGACACGGCACTCAAGGACCACGGCACGTACGCGTCCCTGTGGCTGAAGGGCAACGACCGGACCCTCCAGCAGCGCGCCGGGACCCTCCGGGCCGAGGGTGCCGAGGACGTCCGCGTCATCGAGTGCGGCGCCGGCTGGCTGGCAGGGACCCGGGTGGACGGGCAGGTCTTCCTTCGCAGCAGCGAGGCTCGCGACGCCGTCGAACAGGACCCCTCGAAGGTCCGCCTGCCGGACTGCATCAGCACCGAAGCCCGTGACTCCCTGCTGGCGGACCTGGGCGTGCCGCGGGAATGGCCCCAGCCGGAAGCCGAGCGGCTGGCCGCGCCCGCGGATGACCCCGGTTACCGGCCGGCCTACCACCTGACCCCCGAGCAGCGCTGGATGAACGATCCGCAGCGGCCGTTTTTCCTCGATGGCGTCTGGCATTACTACTACCTGTACAACGCGGACTACCCCGAGGGGAACGGCACCGAGTGGTTCCACGCCACCAGCACAGACCTCGTCCACTGGAAGGATGAGGGGGTGGCCATCGGGAAGTTCCGGAACGGCCTGGGCGACATCGAAACCGGCACCGCCGTCGTCGATACCGAAGGGACCGCGGGCTTCGGCAAGGGCGCCGTAATCGCCGTCCTCACCCAGCAGGACGACGGTGTCCAGCGCCAGTCGCTGTTCTACTCCACGGATATGGGACACACGTTCACCAGCTACGAACAGAACCCGGTGATGGACAACCCGGGGGAGGAGCACTGGCGTGATCCCCGCATCCTCCGGGACGAGGAACACAACCAGTGGGTCATGCTGCTCGCCGAGGGCCACAAAATCGGTTTCTACACGTCCACCGACCTCAAGGGCTGGACGTACGCCTCCAGCTTTGAGCGGGACGGGCTGGGCATCCTCGAATGCCCGGACTTCTTCCAGCTGGACGTCGACGGCGATCCCGCCAAGCGCACGTGGGTGCTGGCCTCAGGCGCCAACGGTGCCGCCGAAGGCCGGACCACGGGAACGGCCTACTGGACCGGATCCTGGGACGGCAAGGCCTTCGCCGCGGCGGATGAACAACACCAGTGGCTCGACGCCGGCGCGGACTTCTACGCGGCCGTGACCTGGGACGATCCGCGGCTGACGGACGGGCAGCGCAAAGCCTCCCGGCATGCCATCGGCTGGATGAACAACTGGGCCTACGCCCGCCAGCTGCCCACCGAGGGCTGGTACGGCGCCGATTCGGTGGTGCGGGACATCCGGCTGCAGTCCGACGGCGGCCGGCCCACCCTGGTTTCGGTCCCGACGCCGGCCCTC
>DATCVX010000604.1:0-19058 GCA_036566705.1 Arthrobacter sp.
TAATTAGATATCGAACGCCATTGCGCAAATACCGGCACACAACCGAGTGTCCAAGTATCCAGGCAGGGGCAGCAACATCAGGAGGGTCGCCGTGGGGCAAGCAGAGCGTATCCATGAAGATGCAGTCGTCGCCGGTCAGGCAACGGCTAAGTACCGTTCAAGAGGCGTACCGAGCGACTGGTACGTGGATCCCGCGGATCCCGACGCCGCAGAGCGCTACAACCGCAACACCAAAGAGTCTTTCGAGGATCAGGCCACGGCTTTCCTCGCAGCCCATGAGGCCCTGCTGGACGGGGGACAGGACCAGGACGATGACGACCTGGATCCGCCCATGGAGCTGCGGACGCGCACCGGAACCACCTCGCAGCCGGTGTGGATCGGGCTGCCTTTCCAGCAGGACTTCGATGACGAAGGCGAACTGGGCTGGCAGACCGACGCCCTCTGCGCACAGACTGATCCCGAGGCGTTCTTCCCCGAAAAGGGCGGATCCACCCGCGACGCCAAGAAGGTGTGCGGTGCGTGCAATGTGCGGTCCCAATGCCTTGAATACGCGCTGGCCAATGACGAACGGTTTGGCATTTGGGGAGGCCTTTCCGAGCGTGAGCGCCGGCGGCTAAGGAAGCGAGCAATCTAATTCTTCAGGAAGTGCATGTCACTGCCGTTGTGGTGTCCCACAACGGCAGTGCCTATCTCCCCAGAACCCTGGCCGCCCTGGCGGACCAGACCCGGCCTGTCGACTCGGTCATCGGTGTGGACACGGGCTCCAAGGATGACTCCGAAACCCTGTTGGCGCGGGCTTTCGGCGGAGCCAACGTCATCACGCATCCGCATGCCAGGTCCGGTATGGGCGGCGCCGTGCGTGCCGGTCTTGACGCCCTGTCACCTTGGACCGGGCAACCTGATCATGCCGGTCCGGAGTGGATCTGGTTACTCCACGACGACGCCGCGCCCGCCCCCGAAGCGCTGGCCGAGCTGCTGGGCGCCGTGGAACGTGCACCGTCTGTCACTGTCGCCGGCTGCAAGCAATTGGATTGGCACGCGGAACGCAGGCTGATCGACGTCGGGCTTTCCACCAGCAGGTGGGCCGAGCGCCTCACCCTGATCGATGCCGACGAACTGGACCAGGGCCAATACGACGGCCGCAGCGACACTTTCGCGGTGAATTCCGCCGGAATGCTCGTCCGCCGGGACGTCTGGGAACAGCTGCAGGGGTTTGACCCGGCACTGCCCGGCAGCGGCGACGACATCGACTTCTGCTGGCGGAACCGCCTTGCCGGACACCGCGTGGTGGTAGTGCCCACCGCCCGGATGTTTCACGTGGCGCACAGGCCGCATGCCCTCGGGAATGCGTCCGCGGCCAGGAAAGCACAGGTGCACCTGCGGCTCAAGCACTCCCCGCTGTGGAAAGTGCCGCTGCACGCGGCTGGCGCGCTCCTGGGGAGCATCTTCAAGCTCGTCCTCAGCATCGCGGTCAAGGATCCCGGGTATGGCTTTGCCCAGTTCGCGGCCACCTTAACGGCTCTGGGCCGGCCGGGTGCGGTGGCGAAGGCGCGTCGAACGGCCGCCCGGACACGCCGGATCCGCCGCTCAGTGGTCAGCAAGCTGCAGACCTCGCGCCGCGAGGTCTGGAGCCACCGCCGATCCCTCATGGAAGCACTGGGTTCCGAAGGCTCGCCGTCAGAAGGCCTGGAAAAGGATCCGCTCGCCAACCAGCCCAGCGGGGACTCTACCGACGACTTCGCGGCACTGACCACCAGCGAGCGTGCCTGGGTGGGCAACGGAGCTCTGGCAGCCGTGCTCATCGCCGCCGCAGCATCACTCACTGCACTCACCGGCCTCTTCCGTGCAGAGGCTGCCTCCGGCGGCGCCCTTATCCCGGTTTCATCGACGCTCGGCGAGATCTGGCACCATGCGTCCAGTTGGTGGATCAGCCTGGGCGCCGGGCTGCCCGGCAAAGGGGATCCGTTCGGCTACGTGCTGTGGATCCTGGGCGTCCTGGGCGGGGGAGATGCAAACAGCGCCATGGCCTGGCTGCTCCTGCTGGCAGCCCCGCTGTCGGGCCTGACGGCCTGGTTCGCCTCAGGAGCCCTGACGCTCCGGCGCCGGTTCCGTTTCATCGCCGCCCTGTCCTGGGCCGCCGCGCCGGCACTGCAGGTTGCCCTGAACCAGGGCCGGATTGGCGCCCTGATCGCCCACCTGATGATTCCGCTGGTGGTCCTGGCGCTGCTTCGCGCCACCGGCACGGCCCTTGGCCAGGGGCGCTTCCTGCTGCCCACGCCCGGGGACCGGCGGTTCACCGAAAGGCCGCCGGAGAAACCTGGAATCAACGGCATGCCATCCTGGACTGCGGCAGCGGCCGCTGGCCTGGCCCTTGCGGTGGTGTCCGCATCCGCACCTTCGCTGCTTGCCCCGGCCGCCGTCGTCATCATTCTCTGCGGCCTGTTGCCCGGCCGGCGCGGCCGCACAGTGTGGTGGGCGCTGCTTCCCAGCGCCGCGCTGTTCATCCCCTTCGGCCTGTCCGTGCTGGACAGGCCCCGTGCCCTGCTGGCGGATCCCGGCGTTCCGCTCGGCTTTGCGGGCGCACCCCTGTGGCAGCAAATTCTCGGGCAGCCCATCCGGTTCACGCCGGACGGCGGACTGTCCGGGCTTCCGTTCTTCAGCGGCGGTGTGCCGTGGGCCCTGCTGCTCGCCCTGCTGGTAGCCGTGCCCGTGCTGGTCCTCGCCGTCCTGGCCCTCCTGATGCCCGGCAGACGGAGCCTTGCTGCCCGCGCCCTCTGGGTGGCGGCACTCATTGTCCTGGCCGCTGGCTGGCTGGCCAGCCACGTTGCCACGGGTGTCAATGCGGACACTTTGGTGACTCCCTTCACCGGTCCGGCGGTCTCGGCCGCGGGCTTCGCCCTGCTTGGAGCGGCACTCATCGGAGCCGAACGGCTCCTCGACGCTGCCGACAAGGCGTCCGCCACACGCGGCCCCCGGAAAATCGCGATGCGGTCCGGCATCGCCCTTGCCACTGTGGTCCTGCTGGCCGGTCCCATGGCCGGAATGGCGGCCTGGTCTGCGCAGAACCTGCTCCGGTCAACCACTGCGGCGACACTGCCTTCAGATGCGGCGGGCGAACCGCTCGGAGCGCCCAGGCTCGTGGAGGCCGGCGATCCCCGGACCCTCCCCGCCACAGCCATCGACCGGGGCACGGGCCCGGAGCAAACACGAACGCTCCTGATCAGCACCTCGGACGATGGCACCTTCAACGCCGCCCTGATGCGCGGCGCCGGCACTACCCTGGACAGCCTGTCCGCCATCGCGTCCGCCCGGAACATCCTGGGCGCGCCCGGCACCGAAACGGTCCGCGACGACGACACCGTCACCGCAGCACTCCGCAGCGTGGTCGCAACCATCGTCGCAGGACAGGGCGTGGACCCCCGCCCTGAACTGGAACAGCTCGGTGCAGGCTTCGTGGTCCTGCGTTCCGCCGACACCGCTGCGCAGCTCACAGCCAGCAGGATGGACGCTGTGCCGGGACTCATCGCCGTCGGACAGACGGACGTCGGCTGGCTCTGGCGGATCACTCCGCTGAACCAGCCCGTTCTGCAGCCGGCTGATGTTGCCCACCGTGCCCGGATCATCGACGGTGCCGGGGCCACCGTTGCGCTGCTGCCTTCCGGGTTCGACGACGTCGACACGTCAGTTCCGGAGGGAACGGACGGACGGCTCGTGGTGCTCGCCGAACGTGCCGATCCCGGGTGGAGCGCCTGGTTTGACGGCCGGAAGCTCACCTCCACGACTTCCGGCTGGGCGCAGGCTTTCACGCTGCCGCCTTCGGCCGGACAGCTCACCATCCGCTATGAGAACCCCTGGGCCGTGTGGTCCGGCATCCTGCAGATCACGGTCATCGGCCTGACCGTCATGCTAGCGGTCCCCATGCCGGCCCGCCGGCCCAACACCGGACTGTCCCGGGACGAGGGCTCCTTGCGTAAGGAACACCAGAATGCATAAGGACACTTCCCCGCAGCGGGGAAAGTCGCCCCGCACGGGCCTCTTCACAGGCCTGGCGTCCGCTGCTGCAATCGTTGCCGCCGCCGGGGGACTCATTGCTGCCGCCACGCTGGCTCCCCAGCCCGCGGGCAGCCGGAGCCTCCCGGCCGCGCTGGCCGCTGTGCCTGCAGGTTCCAGCGTCGGAGTCTGCCCGGGTCCGGCCCGGCTCCTGGAAGGCACCGAAGCGGGCACCGATCCGCAGTTCAGCCCGGAATCCGCAACCGCCCGCAGCGCCGTCTCAGGGGCAGTCATCAGTGCACCGGGCGGGGTCATGCCCGCCAGCCGGCTCTCGGCACTGGACGGGACCACCGCCGTCGAGATCGCCGGCGGCAACCAGCCGGCCAGCGGGGCAGCCGGTCCGCAGGAGCTCAAGCCCGGTGTCATCGAACAGCAGGCGGTGGACGCCGCGAGCGTGTTAAGCGCCGATGCCCGTGAAGGCCAGCAGGCCTCCGCCGCCGCCCTCATGAAGTACTCGGCCACCGACGGCGACCTCCAGGGTTCGGCGGCGGCCAACTGCCAGCAGCCCTCCAACGACATGTGGCTCGCCGGAGCCAGCACCACATTGGGGCGCACCTCGGTCCTGACCCTGAGCAACGCCTCAACCACACCCGCCACGGTCAGCCTGGAACTCTACGGCTCCAAAGGCCAGATCCAGGCCCCCGGGAGCCGCGGGCTCCTGGTGGCACCGGGCAGCACCAGGTCCATCGTCCTGGCAGGGCTCGCGCCGGGTGAAGCCCAGTTGAGCGTGCACGTCCGGAGTGCCGGTGGCCCCGTTGCCGCGGCGATCCAGCAGAGTGTCCTGCGCGGGCTGACGCCCGGCGGGGTTGATTTTATTTCCCCGGGAGCTGCCCCCGCGGCTCGGCAGGTCATGACAGGGATCGATATCCAGGATGGCGGCTCCATCGCCTCGCTCACCCGCCAAAAGAGCTATGAGGACGCGGGACCCGCCCTGCAGCTCACTGTCCCGGGGCAGTCGGACGCAGTGGTGGAAATCAAGCTGTTTGGCCGCGACGGCCAGAAGGCATTGCCGAACGGGGGAGTGGTCACCGCTAAGGCAGGCTCAGTTACGGAGGTGTCGCTGGCAGGCGTGCCGGCAGGACACTACACAGTGGCCGCCACTTCCGACGTGTCGTTTGTGGCCGCGGCACGGGTAACGCGCGGGCTCAGCAACGGCCAGGCGTCTGATGTCGCTTGGGCACCGGCCGGAGTCAGGCTGGGCAGCCAGCATGTTGTACCAGTTCCCCAGGGCGGCGGACGCACCCTTGTATTCGGAGCCCTGGAGGACCGGGCCTCGATTTCGTACTCAGCCATTACGGCCGACGGTAAGATCCAGGCTCCTTCGACCGCCGATATCGCCGGCGGAACCACCACGTCCATCGACGTTCCGGAGAAGGTCGGGGAATCCCTGGTGGTGGGGTATGTCGTATCTGCCTCGGGTGACGCCGCCTACGGCGCACTGCTGCTGCAGCAGCAGGGGCGGGACGACATCTCCTCGATTGCCCTCATGCCCGCAGCCTCAGGCCAGGAGCAGGTCCCGGTCAAGCTCGGATACTGACGGCCGGGGCAGCTGAAGGCAGCCGGGCGGCCAGCTGCCCGGTGGAGGCAGTCAGTAGCGTCTGATCAATACCGTCGACGGTAGACGGGGTCCAGGGTTTCAGGTGCAACTCCGAGCATCTCGGCAGTGTGTTCCACAACAACGTCGTGGACCAGGTCCTGGAGCTCCTCGCGGCTGGCGCAGCCCTGTTCCACAACGCGGCGGTAGAGGGTGATGACCGGCCCTTCATCGGGCGTCGCAGGAGTGTAGGAACCCATGGGAGCCGCTCCCGCCTCAGCAACCAACTGTTCCAGCTGCGGCGGTATTTCGTCGACCGCAAACCGGACGCCATCAAGGGTTTTGCCCCAGATATCGTGGAGCCGCTGCGCGGAGTCGAGAACCATGTCGTCAAAGCGGTCGGACCGCGTCCGGTACGCGGGATGGGTGGGGAGCATCAACTCACCGCGAAGCCCGCGCCCGTGCCTGTTCCGCCGACGCATCGCGAAACTCCTGCCCGCGGAGCCCGAACCGGTGTCCTCAGTGCGGACACCCGGGTCAGCCAACCGGACCGTAAAACCTGAATCATGGTTCGATGACTGCATACATTGACTCTAAACCCGGCAGCCCGATTGCGCGACACAATCCGTCCGGCCCGCCATGGCGAGGCGTGGGGTACGCAATGCGGCGAACCGGCCGTGACACCGAGTAGTCTGGGATGTCGTGGGAGCTATCCGTCAATGTTCAAGGTCAGGCTGCCGCCAGTCGGCGGTGGCTACTCTGACGTACGTATACGCCGACTCCACCGCCGTCCTCGGACCCCTGGCCACCTACGCCGAACCGCATTGTTACGATTTGTGCGAGCAGCATGCCGGCTCCCTGACAGTGCCCCGCGGCTGGGAAGTCCTCCGCCTGGCCATGCCGTCAACTCCCCACCAGCCGGGTCCGGACGACCTCCTGGCACTCGCCAACGCCGTCCGTGAAGCCGCGGCCCTCCCGCCGCAGGCACCTGCGCCGCAGGGTCAGCGTGCAGCCCATTCCGCGCTTGAAGCGCCGGCAGGCACGGAAGGCGCCCGCCGTGGCCATCTCCGCGTGCTGCGTGAACCGTCCTGACACCGATCTGGCGGTAGGCTGGAGGCTGCCAATCAGTCAGCCACCGGGGCCAGCAGGCCCCTCAGGGAGCATCAACCATGCCAAAGATCAGTCCTGAACTGTTGTCAGTCCTGCGCTGCCCCGTCACCGGATCCAAGCTGGTCCAGGAAGGCGACGAACTCGTCTCGACGGCGGCAGGGGACTCCGGCGAAAAGCTCCGCTACGCGATTGAGGACGGCATTCCGCTGCTCCTGCCGCCGGAAATGCTGCAGGCCGCCAACGCCGCCAGCTCGGACCAGCACGATTCACTGCCCGGGCCTGCCGCTACCGGCACTGCCTAAGCCTCCAATCACCCGCACCACCCACCGCAGACGCATTGACGCCGTCGCCCCATCGGACAGAGCAAAGGATCCCCATGACTTTTGATTACAAGGTTGCCGACATCTCGCTGGCAGAGGCCGGCCGCCACCAGATCCGCCTGGCGGAACACGAAATGCCCGGCCTCATGTCCCTCCGCGCGGAATTTGGGCCCACCCAGCCGCTCAAGGGTGCCCGGATCGCCGGTTCCCTCCACATGACCGTCCAGACTGCCGTGCTGATCGAGACGCTCACGGCACTGGGTGCGGAGGTCCGCTGGGCTTCCTGCAACATCTTCTCCACGCAGGACGAAGCAGCGGCCGCCGTCGTGGTGGGCAACGGAACTGTTGAAGACCCGCAGGGCGTTCCCGTGTTCGCGTGGAAGGGTGAGACGCTCGAAGAATACTGGTGGACAGCCCAGCAGATCCTGACCTGGCCCGGAGCCGACACCAACCCGGACCTGGGTCCGAACATGATCCTGGACGACGGCGGCGACGCCACCATGCTGGTCCACAAGGGTGTTGAGTTCGAGGCCATCGGCGCCGTTCCGGCCCCGGCCGCGGACGAGTCCGAAGAAGGCATCGTGTTCCTGGACGTGCTCCGGGCATCCCTGCAGGAGGACCCGCAGAAGTGGAGCCGCATCGGTTCCCGCCTGCGCGGCGTCACCGAGGAAACCACCACCGGCGTGCACCGCCTCTACCAGCTGGCAGAACAGGGCAAACTGCTGTTCCCGGCAATCAACGTCAACGACTCCGTCACCAAGAGCAAGTTCGACAACAAGTACGGCATCCGCCACTCGCTGCCGGACGGCATCAACCGCGCCACAGACGTCCTGATGGGCGGCAAGGTCGCCGTCGTCTGTGGCTATGGCGACGTCGGAAAAGGCGCCGCTGAGGCGTTCCGCGGCCAGGGCTCCCGGGTCATCGTCACCGAGATCGACCCCATCTGCGCGCTCCAGGCAGCCATGGACGGCTACCAGGTGGCGAAGCTGGAGTCGGTGCTGAGCGAGGGCCACATCTTCATCACCACCACGGGCAACAAGGATGTCATCCTGGCCGAGCACATGGCCGGCATGCGTGATAAGGCCATCGTGGGCAACATCGGCCACTTTGACAACGAGATCGACATGGCCGGGCTGGCCCGGATCCCCGGAATCAAGAAAGTGGAGATCAAGCCGCAGGTCCACGAGTGGGTCTTCGACGCCGGGACCGCGGAAGAGCGCTCCATCATCGTCCTTTCCGAGGGACGGCTCCTGAACCTGGGCAACGCCACCGGACACCCGTCCTTTGTCATGAGCAACTCCTTCGCCAACCAGACGATCGCGCAGATCGAACTGTGGACCAAGCGTGACCAGCCTGAAGGCGAACGGGAATACGTCAACGAGGTGTATGTCCTGCCCAAGATCCTGGACGAAAAGGTTGCCCGCCTCCACCTCGCGGCCCTCGACGTCGAGCTGACCGAACTGTCCAAGGAACAGGCTGATTACCTGGACCTCGACGTGGCCGGCCCGTACAAGCCGGAGCACTATCGTTACTGAGGCGTGACGCCCCGGGCGCCGGGTGCGCCCGGGGTTGTTACCTCCAGCCCTTAAGATCGGTATATGGAGCCTGAGGACAAGCCACGCCGCGCCGGAACCGCCAAGAAGATATTCCTGGTGGCGATGGTATGTGTGCTGGCGGCTGCCGGCGGAGCCTTCGCCGCGGTAGCGCCGGGCCTGGCGAATGCAGCGCTGGAATCCGAGGCAGGCTCCGCGTCCCGTTCCGCACCAGGGATCGCGTCGCCGGTGGTTGCTCCGGTCACCCTGGACGTGGCCCCGGCTGACGGTGCCAAGCAGGTGAACCCTGCAGCACCCGTCTCCGTAAAAGTCGGCAACGGGCGGATCGAAAGTGTCACGCTCACCAGCACGGCCGGCGACACCGTGCAGGGAACATTCGCCAACGACGGCAGCAGCTGGACCGCGGCCGAACCCCTCAAGTTCAACACCGAGTACAGCTACACGTACGTCGTCACGGACGGCGCCGGCCGGGAAACCAGCACAACGCGGGCGTTCAACACGGTTTCCAGCACCCACGAAGCGGATGCTGCCATCTACCCGCTGGACGGCATGAAGGTTGGCGTGGGGCAGCCGCTGCAGGTCATCTTCAGCGAACCCGTCCTGAACCGGGCCGAGGTGGAAAAGGCCATTAAGATCACTTCAAGCGCCGGCCAGACCGGTGCCTTCCACTGGTTCAGCGACACCATGGTCCGGTACCGGCCGGAGGCCTTCTGGGCTGCCAACTCCACGGTCACCATGGACATGCAGCTTTTCGGCGTTGACCTCGGAAACGGCCAGATCGCCAATTTCAACAAAAAAGTCAACGTCAACTTCGGCGATAAAAAGGTGGCCATCGCCGACGCCGCCGCGCACACGTTCACGCTCAGCGTCAACGACCAGGTGGTCAAAACGCTCCCGGTAAGCATGGGGGACCAGCGCTTTCCCTCGGCCCGCGGCTATGCCGTGCTGATGGAAAAGAACCGGTACGACCACTTCAGGGCGGCCAGCATCGGCCTCAAGCCCGGTGACCCCGCCTACTACGGCGAAGTGGATGTGGAGTACGCCATCCGCCTCACGCTGAGCGGAGCCTACATCCACCAGGCGCTGGAGTCCGCCTTCCCCTACATCGGCAACACAAACGTCTCCCACGGCTGCATCGGCTTCGCCCCCGACGGCGCGGCCTGGGTGTTCAACAACATGACCACCGGCGACGTGGTGCAGATCATTAACACCGAAGGGGACTACGCTGCACGCGAGGACGGCTACGGTGACTGGAATATTCCGTGGGCGGAATACGACAACTGACCGGTCGTTACCCGAACGGAAGCCTTCCGAGCCGCTCGCCCACCACCGCATTACGACGGCGGGCCTCCCGGAGGCGGAAAAGTTCCCGGTTGCGCCGTTCAGCCACTACCGCGGCCAGGTAATCGTCGGGGCCCGTCCCGGGCGGCGGCGGGGGCGCCACGTGCCTGGCCAGCTCCGTGGCAATCGAGGCAGCCATGCCGGCGCGGGACAGCGGTGACATCCTGCCTGCCTGGCGGACGAACTGGGACGCCTGGCGTGCCGTAGCGTCCGGGATGCGGCCGATGTCTGCTGTTTCCGCCCAGGCACGCAGGCGGGGCGGCATAAACACCGGAGCCGCGCCTTCAACAGGCACCCGGCTGCGCAGGGCATACGTTCCCGCCAAGGTGTCCCCGAGCCGCTTCGCCCTGTCGTTGAAGAGGGCCACGGCAATGGCCAGCCCGCCGAGCGTGAGATAAATCTCCAGGAACCCGGTCAGCCCGCGGATCAGGGCGTGCCGGAACCGGATGGCCCCGCCGTCATCGCGCACCACGCGCAGTCCCGCTGCCAGCTTTCCCAACGAAAGACCGCGGCTGAGGGTTTCCACCGCCACCGGGACAATCACAAAGCAGAACACAACGCTTGAGAGCATCAGGGCCCGGGCCGCTGCCTCATCGAGTTCGGCGCTGGCGGCGGCCACGCCGAAGAGCATCAGTACCAGCAGGACCACGTTGACCATCACGTCCAGCAACAGCCCCAGCGCACGGGCCGCGAAGGACGCGGGCCGCAGTTCAAGGACAACGGCCTCGCCCGTGATGATTGAGCCCAAAGCGGTGTTCCGTTCCACGCGAATGATCCTGCGGACGCTCACAGTCTAATGGCGTGGCGCTAGGCTGGTGCCGTGGATATGGATGCCTTCTCCGGTGTCAACGGGGACACGTGGTCGAGGCTTCACAAACTTGCCTTCAAACGGCGGCTCAGCGGTGCCGAGGCGGACGAACTGCTGCGCCTGTACCAACTGACCTCCTCGCACCTCTCCCTCATCCGGTCCGTCGCCCCGGAAAGCGGGCTATCGGCGTCTCTCTCGGCAACCCTTGCCCAGTCCAGGACGAGGTTTACCGGAGCCCGTTCGAATTTCACGGCCGACCTTGCCCGTTTCTTTGTGGTGGCGCTCCCGGCCGCGCTCTACCGGCTGCGGTGGCTAACAGTGGCCTGCGGGGCGGCCTTCATCATGGTCGGCGGCGCCTACGCGCTCTGGATTGGAACGTCCCCGGACGCACTCCGCGCGGTCGCCTCCGAGGCCGCCGTCAGGCAGTACGTCGAGGAGGACTTTGTCGGCTACTACTCGGAAAACCCGGCAGCATCGTTCGCCGGCGCGGTGTGGACCAACAACGCCTGGATCAGTGCCCAGGCCGTAGCGCTGGGCATCACCGGGTTCTGGGTGCCGATGATCCTCTTCAGCAACGCCCAGGGCGTGGGCATCGCCGCAGGAATCTTCGCCGCGACCGGCAAGACCGACGTGTTCTACAGCTATATCCTGCCGCACGGGCTGATGGAACTGACAGCAGTCTTCGTCGCCTGCGCCGCGGGCCTGCGGATCTTCTGGGCCATGGTGTCACCGGGCCACCGCACCCGGAGCCGGGCCGTCGCCGAGGAAGGACGGTCCCTGATTACCGTGGCGCTGGGACTGGTGCTGGTGCTGTTCGTGTCCGGCCTGGTGGAAGGATTCGTCACCCCCGGCCCGTTGCCGGTGTGGGCCAAGATCGCCATCGGTGCCGCGGTCCTGGCGGCCTACTGGCTATATGTCCTCCTTTGGGGCCGGCGCGCCTCCCTTGCGGGGGCACGCGGCGACCTTGGGTCCGAGGATGCCGGGTACAGCGAAATTGCGGCCTGAATCGGCGGCCGCCCGGGGTGGCTCCTCGCCGTCCCGGAGGACCGGACGGTAGGCTCGTCCCAGAGATACTTGTGCCGCCCGGACCAGAGCCGCCGGCACGGACCCCAACGGAAGTGACGCTGCTGTGAATGACAATTCTCCGACCCCTGCCAAACGCATGGAGCCGCAGCCCGATCCCCTCCTTGACTCCTCGGCGGATTCGGATGAACCGGCCTTTTCCTGGATGAGTGATTCCACGTCCGGCGTCCCGGACAGCAAGGGCCCTGCGAAAAGCGCTGACGGCGCCGGGTCCGGGAGCGTCCAGCAGCCGGAAAGCCGGGCGGACCGCAAGGCCGCGGAGGCCGCCGTCGAACCAACCGGCGGGCAAAACGCGCAGACGTTCAGCGAACCGCTTCCCACCTCGGCCCTCCAGGTCCGTCCGCCGCAGGAGGAAGTGGAACGGCGCAACGCCCAGCGCGAGAGTGCTGCCAACGCCAAGCCGCTGGCACCGCGCGTAATGCAAGTGCTCCTCGCCATCTTTTACCCCGTCATCCTCCTGGTCCTGGCAGTCCGGGCCGTCACCAGCCCACTGTTCCTCTGGACCGAGTACAACCGTCCCGGCTTTCCGGGCGACGGCTACGGGTTCAGCACCGACGACAGAATGACCTACGGCTCCTACGCCGTCGACTACCTCAGCAACTGGTCCGGACCGCGCTACCTGGGGGAGTTGGTCAACCGGAGCGGGGACAAGCTCTTCAAGGACGGCGAGGTCAGCCACATGGCGGACGTCAAGCTCGTGATCCTCTCCACTTTCGGTGCCGGGGCCCTGCTGGTCCTGTTCAGCATCATCGCCATCGCTTATCTCCGCCGCCGAAGCACGGGCGGCGTGCGCCGGGGCCTCTTCGCGGGGTCCATCCTGACCCTCGTGATCATCCTGGGCCTCGGTGCGCTGGCCGTGCTGGGCTGGCAGCAGTTCTTCACGGAATTCCACCGGATCTTCTTCGCCAGCGGCTCGTGGACGTTTGCCCTGGAGGACACCCTGATCAGGCTGTTTCCGGGGCAGTTCTGGATCGACGCCGGCATCGTGATCGCGGGGCTGGTGCTCCTCACGGCGCTTGTGACCCTGATCCTGACCTGGCCCACACGCCGGCGCCGCGGCCTGGCAGCCGATGAGCCGTCAGCTCCGGCGCCCGCGGAAGGACCGTAGGCCCGGCGAGCTGGCCCGGCGGACCCTGCCCTCCCTGGGGCAGTTCAGCCGTAGAGCTTGCTGATCTCCGCGTCGAAGTCACGCACGACGGCGGCCCTCTTGAGTTTGAGCGACGGCGTCAGATGCCCGGAAGCGAGTGTGAACTGGGCATCCAACACCGCGAAACTTCGGATTGATTCGGCCGTGGAGACCTGTCCGTTGGCCTGGTCCACTGCTTCCTGGATGGCCGCCCGCACCCGGGGATCGGCCGTGGCCTCACTCGGGGACAGCGCCGGAAGCTTGTGCTGCGCACACCAGTTTTCCAGGCCTTCCGGGTCGAGGCTGACCAGGGCAGCGACGAACGGCCTTCCCTCGCCCACCACCAGGGCATGGGCCACCAGCTGGTGCGCGCGGATCCTTTCCTCAAGGGGCCCGGGGACAACGTTCTTTCCGCCTGCCGTAACCAGCACGTCCTTCTTGCGTCCCGTGATGGTCAGGAAGCCCTCAGTGTCGAGCTCGCCCAGGTCCCCGGTGCGGAAGAAACCATCCACAAAGGCTTCGGCGTTGGCGGCCTCGTTGGCGTGGTACCCCCTAAAAACGCCGATTCCCTTGACCAGGATCTCGCCGTCGCCGGCCACGCGGATGGTGGTGCCGGGAATGGGTACGCCGACGCTGCCTACCCGCGTCCGGGTGGGGGTGTTGGCTGTACACGGAGCTGTAGTCTCCGTCAGGCCGTATCCTTCCAGAACCGGAATCCCGGCACCGCGGAAGAAATGGGCGTCGTCCGCGCCCAGGGGACTGGCTCCCGAGACGGTGTAGCCGACTTGCCCGCCCAGCGCCTGGCGCAATTTGGCGTAAACGAGCCGGTCGAAAAGGGCATGACGCGTACGGGAAAGGAACCCCGGTCCGCTGCCTTCGCCCCGCGCAGCAGCGTCCTGCTCCCGCGAAAAACGGATCGCAGTGGCCGTCGCGGCACCGAAGATGCCCGACCTGCCCGCCAGGGCGGCTTTGTGCGCGGCCCCGGCACGAACCTTTTCGAAGATCCGTGGCACCACCAGCAGGAACGTCGGCTTGAACGTGCCCAGGTCCTCCAACAGCTGAGCCGCGCTGCCGGTGTGGCCCAACGTGGCCCCCGCGCTCAGGCAGACCACCTGGACCGCGCGGGCCAGCACGTGCGCCAGCGGGAGGAACATCAGGGTGCGGGCGTTCTCCTGCAGCAGGAGCTCCGGGAGGAAGGCCACGATGTTCCTGGCCACCAAAGCGAAGTTCCCATGGGTGATTTCGCAGCCCTTCGGGTGGCCGGTGGTGCCGGAGGTGTACACGAGGGATGCAACGTCATCCAGGGCCGCCGCTGAGCGGTGCCGTTCGAGCTCGGCGTCTGTAACCCCCGTGCCTGCGGCGGCGAGGCTGGCAAGATCCGGGGCCACGCCGTCGTAATCCATTCGCACCACATTCACGAGGCGGTCTTTGAGGAGCTCGGACGACGCCAGGACCTTAGCCACCAGATCCACTTTTCCGCGGTCCTCTGCGAACACCCTTAGCGCGCCGGAGTCATGCAGGATCCACTCCACCTGGCCGGCGGACGATGTTTCGTAGATCGGGACGGTGACGCCGCCCGCGAACCAGATGGCGAAGTCCACCAGCGTCCACTCGTAGCGGGTGGCGCACATGACGGCCACGGTATCTCCCGGTTCCAGCCCGCCCGCGATGAGTCCTTTTGCCAGCGCGCTGACGTCCCGGACGAACTTCCGGGCCGTGACGTCCGTCCAGCCGTTCGGTCCCTTGCGGGCATACAGTGCATGGGCAGGGTTGGCCGCCTGCTGTTCCAGGAGTAGGTCCGTGACGTTGCTGGCAGGGTCAAGCTCCACCAGCAGTTCCGTGCTTGCTTCTCTCACAGGCGGTCTCCGTTCGGCTGCCACACCGCAGCGCGGCTGAAATCGGGGTCTTCTGCAATCCTGCCCTAGATCCAGGACGGCATCCACATTCTGTAGCGCCACTGCTGGTAGGGAATGACTTCGGCTGCCCACACAGGATAGAAGAACGCGGACAGTAGTACCGCCCCAACCACAAAGACTGCCACCAGGTACAGGCCGGAGCGCCGGCGCCACGGCGGATCGGTGTCCCTTCCCAGGACTAGGCCCAGACAGTAGGCCAGCGCCAGCACCAGGAAAGGCTCAAAGGACACGGCGTAGAAGTAGAACATGGTCCGTTCCGGATACATGAACCATGGGAGATACCCGGCACCGACCGCGGCCAGCACGGCGCCAGCGCGCCAGTCGCGGCGTCCGGCCCACCAGAACAGAAGCACGGCCAGCGAGATGGCGGCACCCCACCAGATGAGGGGGTTTCCGACGGAAAGGATGGCCGAAGCACAGTTCGACACAGTGCATCCCTGCGTCCCCTGCTGCGGGGATTCGTAGAAGAACGATGTGGGCCGGCCCATCACCAGCCAGCTCCAGGCGCTCGCCTCGTAGGGGTGTTCGGAGCCCAGTCCCTGATGGAACTTGTACGCCTCCAGATGGTAGTGGGCCAGGGACCTGACCGCGTCCGGAAGCCAGCCCCATTCGGCCGAGGGATTGGACTGGGCCCAGCGCCGGAAGTAGGCGTCGTTGGAACGGAACCAGCCGGTCCAGGTGGCGGCATACACCAGGGCCGCCACGGGAACCATGCTGAGGAAGGCCGGGAGTCCGTCCTTGATGATGCCCCCGGTGATCCAGCCGCGGATTCCGGCAACGCGACGGGCCGAGAGATCCCACAGGACGGACAGCAGCCCGAAGCCGGCCAGGAAAAACAATCCGGACCACTTGGTCCCCACTGCAAGGCCCAGGCACACACCGGCGGCGATCCGCCACCAGCGGATCCCCAGCCACGGGCCTGCCAGCAATTGCTCCGCTGAGGGCCTGCCGTCCCTTCCGGCTGCGGCTTGCCTGCCCAGCCGTGCAGCCAGCCGGCGGCGGCCGTCGTCGCGGTCCATCAGCAGGGCCCCAAAGGCAGCCAGGACCCAGAACATCAGGAAGATATCCAGCAGCGACGTCCTTGACATCACCAGGTGGTGGCCGTCCACGGCCAGCAGCAGCCCTGCCGCCGCTGACAGGGGCAGCGAATGGAACATCTTTTGCGCAATGAGGGCAAGCAACAGGACGGACACCGTGCCGGTCAGGGCGGCGGCGAAGCGCCAGCCAAAGGGGTTGTCGGCGCCAAAAAGCCACATCCCGCCGGCGATCATCCACTTGCCGACCGGAGGGTGAACCACGTACTCGGGAGTATCCAGCAGAATGTTGGGGTTTCCGGCGTTGAACGAATCGTTTGCTTTGTCCGGCCAGCTCCGCTCATAGCCGCTGACCAGGAATGAATAGGCGTCCTTGACGTAGTACGTTTCATCAAAGACCAGGCTGTGCGGAGACTCCAGGCGGACGAAGCGGAGGATGCCTCCGATGACTGCCGTCAGCAGCGGAACCAGCCAGAACCACAGCCGGAGCGACGGCGGGTAGTCCCGCCAGCTGCGGACGCTTCCGACCAGCCGTTCCTGGAGGGCTTCTGCGGAAAAGGCGACGGCCGGCCGGATGACCCAGGGCTTTCCGGCTGGAGCCTTTGCCTGCGCGGCGCGTTCCGGGGAGCGTTGGGGCGGGCCTGCCGGGTGGGCCTGGCCGGACCCGACGGGCCGTGTGGGGGTCTGCGTCACGTGCCCCATGCTACCTTTTGCAGCTTGGGCCGCCTGCCAGCAGTAGGCTGGTGGCGTGGACCCTAACCCCGAAACCCTGCCCGACTCCAGCCTGCCTGACGCCATCGGCCCCAATGCGGGCGGCACCGGGCCGGGGCGTATCGTGCTTGCCGCGACGCCGATCGGCAACGCCGGCGATGCGTCCGCCCGTCTCATTGAACTGCTGGCCACCGCGGACATCGTCGCGGCGGAGGACACCCGGCGCCTCCACCGCCTGGTCCAGAACCTCGGCGTCACCGTTGCGGGCCGCGTGATCAGCTACCACGAGCACAATGAGGCGGCGAAAACAGCAGAACTCCTCGATGCGGTCCGGGCGGGCAAAACCATGGTCATGGTTACCGACGCCGGGATGCCTTCGGTTTCGGACCCGGGTTTCCGACTGGTGGAGGGAGCCGTCGCCGCCGGACTCACCGTCACAGCCGCCCCGGGACCCTCGGCCGTCCTGACAGCCCTGGCCCTCTCCGGCCTGCCGACGGACAGGTTCTGCTTTGAAGGCTTCCTTCCGCGGAAGGCGGGGGAACGGGCTTCGAGGCTCGCCGACCTTGCAGGTGAGCGCCGGACCATGGTGTTCTTTGAAGCTCCGCACCGGCTGGAAGCCATGCTGCGGGCCTTGCGTGAGCGGTTTGGCTCGGACCGTCGGATTGCCGTCTGCCGCGAACTGACCAAGACCTATGAAGAGGTCATCCGGGGGACGGTTGGCGAGCTGCTGCTCTGGGCTGAAGCGAATGAGGTCCGGGGCGAAATCGCGGTGGTCCTCGGAGGGGCGCCCGAACAGGCGCCGGGGACACCCGAAGATCACGTGGCGGCCGTCAATGCGCTGGTGTCACAGGGAATCCGGCTCAAGGAAGCCGTGGCTGCTGTGGCCGAGGATGTCCGGGTCAGCAAGCGGGAGCTGTACTCGGCAGTGTTGGCGGCGCGCTGATCCATCCTGTAAAGCAGTCCGGATGCGGGCCTGAAGGAACGGAACCATGCCACATGGACGCTGTGCACCTGCACAGCACAGGATTGATTCTGTAGTGCGTCCAGGCGTAGACCCTCCGGCGGCGGCAGCAGTAGTCTGACAGTTAATCAGCCACAAAGGCAGGCCGCTCCGGCCGCCGGTGCGCGGCTGGAAACAACCCTACTGACGAGGGAGTCATCGTGACTGTCACTGCACAGCCAGCTGTTACCGCCGAGCGCGAAAGCGAGCTGCTGGCCTCCGTTCCCACCGGCCTGCTCATCAATGGTGAGTGGCGGCCGGCCGCTTCCGGTAAGACGTTCGACGTCGAGGATCCCGCCACGGGCAAGGTACTGCTGAGCATTGCCGACGCCGGGGCCGAGGACGGCAAGGCGGCGCTGGACGCTGCCGCCGCGGCGCAGGAGTCCTGGGCGAAGGTCCCGCCGCGTGAACGCGGGGAAATCTTGCGCCGTGCCTTCGAGCTCGTCACCGAGCGGGCCGAGGACTTCGCGCTGCTGATGACCATGGAAATGGGCAAGCCGCTGGCCGAAGCCCGCGGCGAAGTCACCTACGGGGCTGAATTCCTGCGCTGGTTCTCCGAGGAAGCGGTCCGCGCGTTCGGCCGCTACTCCGTCTCCCCGGACGGGAAGTCCCGGCTGCTGGTGACGAAGAAGCCCGTTGGTCCGTGCCTGCTGATCACTCCGTGGAACTTCCCGCTGGCGATGGCCACGCGCAAGATTGCCCCGGCCGTGGCGGCTGGCTGCACCATGGTGCTGAAGTCCGCGAACCTCACGCCGTTGACCTCCCAGCTGTTCGCCTCCGTCATGATGGAAGCCGGCCTGCCCGCCGGTGTCCTGAACGTCATTCCCACGTCCACGGCAGGTGCGACCACGGGGCCGCTGATTAAGGACTCCCGGCTGCGGAAGCTCTCCTTCACCGGCTCCACCGAGGTGGGCCGCCGCCTGCTCTCGGATGCCTCGGAGACAGTCCTGCGGACCTCGATGGAGCTTGGCGGCAACGCCCCGTTCGTGGTGTTCGAGGACGCCGACATCGACGCAGCCGTCGCCGGTGCCATGCTGGCGAAGCTGCGAAACATGGGCGAGGCCTGCACCGCGGCGAACCGCTTCATCGTCCACGAATCCGTCGCGGACGAGTTCGCGGAGAAGTTCGCCGCGAAGATGGCGGACATGACCACCGCGCGGGGCACCGAAGCCCGGTCCAAGGTGGGCCCGCTGATCGATGCCAAGAGCCGGGACAAGGTCCACGAGCTCGTCTCCGACGCCGTGTCCGCCGGTGCGGTGGCGGTCATCGGCGGCGCCGCCGTCGCGGGCCCGGGCTACTTCTACCAGCCCACCATCCTCAAGGGCGTCACCGAGGGCACCCGGATCCTGTCCGAGGAGATCTTCGGGCCCGTTGCGCCGATCATCACGTTCGACACCGAGGACGAGGCCATCCGGCTGGCGAACAACACCGAGTACGGGCTGGTGGCCTACGTCTTCACCCGCGACCTCAAC
>DATCVX010000605.1:0-7955 GCA_036566705.1 Arthrobacter sp.
CGGCCCGAAGACAACCGGCCCGAAGACGACGGGACCGCACGATGAGCGACTGGGCCGGGATACTCTGGCTGATTGTGCTGCTGCTGGGCAACGCTTTTTTTGTTGCTGCCGAGTTTGCGGTGATGTCCGCCAGGCGCAGCCAGATTGAACCCCTCGCAGACGCCGGGTCCAAACGGGCCCAGACCACGCTGCGCGCCATGGAAAACGTCTCCCTCATGCTGGCCTGCGCACAGCTGGGCATAACCGTCTGCTCGCTGCTGATCCTGCAGGTCGCCGAACCGGCCATCCACCACCTGATGGCGGCTCCGTTGGAGGCAGTGGGCCTGCCGATGGAAATCGCCGACGTCGTAGCTTTTGGAATCGCACTGATGGTGGTGACGTTCCTGCATGTGACATTCGGAGAGATGGTCCCCAAGAACATCTCGGTATCAGTGGCGGATAAGGCCGCCCTGTTCCTCGCCCCGCCGCTGATGTTTGTTGCCCGGCTGGTCAACCCCGCCATCGTGGCGCTGAACTGGTCCGCGAACCACATCCTCAAGCTCCTGCGGATCGAGCCCAAGGACGAGGTGAACTCGTCCTTCACGCTCGAGGAAGTCCAGTCGATCGTCCAGGAGTCCACCCGGCACGGGCTGGTGGATGACGATGCCGGGCTTATCACCGGCGCGCTGGAATTTTCCGAACATACGGCCTCCGACATCATGGTGCCGCTGGACAAGCTGGTCATGCTGAAGGCTGCCACGACGCCGGTGGACTTCGAGAAGGCCGTCAGCAGGACCGGATTTTCCCGGTTCCCGATGCTCGATGACGAGGACATGCTCTACGGCTATCTTCACGTGAAGGACGTGCTGTCCATCCCTGATACGGACTATCAGCATCCCATCGCGGAGAGCCGGATCCGTTCGCTGGCCAACCTTGCCCTGGGAGACGAGATCGAGAAAGCGATGTCCGTGATGCAGCGCACCGGTTCGCACCTCGCCCGGGTCATCGGGCCGGACGGCCAGACGCAGGGCGTGCTGTTCCTGGAGGACGTGATCGAGCAGCTTGTGGGTGAAATCCGGGACGCAACGCAGGCCACCGGCATCCGGCGCCTCGGCCAGCCCAACGGTGACTGATCCGTCTTGCGGACGGCGCAGGGAATTATCTAAATAGGAATCATTCCCATTTAGGGTTAGACTTTCCGGAGTTGCTTTCCTTCCATTCCTGAACTGATCTGAGGTTTCCGTGCGCCGTCCTGCCGCCCGTACATCCCTGGCCGCCCTCGCTGGACTGGGCCTGCTGCTGTCCGGCTGTTCCGCGGAGGGTGCGCCCTCGGGCACCTCCTCCTCGACTGACGGAATCAATGTTGTTGCCTCCACGAACGTCTACGGCGACATCGCCAAAGCCGTCGGCGGCGACAAGGTCAACGTCACCGCGATCATCAACAAAACCAGCCAGGACCCGCACTCCTATGAAGCCACGGCCCAGGACCGGCTCCTGGTGTCCAAGGCCGAAGTAGTGATCGAGAACGGCGGCGGGTACGACGGGTTCATCCATACAATGGCGGACGACAGCAACATCCCGCACAGCAGCATTGTCAGTGCTGTGGAAGTATCCGGGCTGGCGCCGGAGGAGGAAGCTTCGGCGTCCTCCACAGCCGTAGCCAGCGCACCGGCCGACGACCACGGGCACACCCACGAACACGGCGAGTTCAACGAACATGTCTGGTACAGCCTGGCAGCGATGGGAAAACTGGCAGATGAGCTCGCCGCCAAGTTCGGCGAAGTGGAGCCGGATTCAGCGGCCACGTTCAAGGACAACGCCGCCACATTCAAGTCCGGCGTGGAGGGGCTCACCGGCAAGCTGGCTGCCCTGTCGGCGGCCGGGGCCGGAACTCCCGTCGCGGTCACCGAGCCTGTTCCGCTGTACCTGCTTGAGGCGGCCGGGCTGGAGAACAAAACGCCGGAGGACTACACTGCTGCGATCGAGGAAGGCACCGACGTGCCGCCCGCCGTGCTGAAGGCAGCCACAGACCTTGCCGGTTCAAAGGACCTGGGCTTCCTGGCCTACAACCTCCAGACTGAAGGCGCCCAGACCGAGGCACTGAAAAAGGCGGCGGAAACTGCGGGCGTCCCGGTAGTCGACTTCAGCGAAACACTGCCTGAGGGCAAGACGTACCTGCAGTGGATGACGGACAATGTGGAGAACATCAGCAAAGTTTTGGAGAAAAAGTAGTTGAAACCGGTTGTGAGCCTCCGCGGGGCGTCCCTGCAGTTCGGCAAGAGGGCGCTCTGGGAGGATCTCGACCTGGACATCCGGCCCGGTGAATTCTTTGCCGTGCTGGGCCCCAACGGAAGCGGCAAAACCAGTTTCCTGAAAGTGCTGCTTGGCCTCCAGCAGTTGCACTCCGGCACCGCCAGCCTCGGAGCCCATCCGGTGGAACGGGGGAGCCGGATGATCGGTTACATCCCGCAGCAGAAGTCGTTTGCCCCGGACACTCCGATGCGGGCCCGGGACCTGGTGGGGCTCGGCGTCGACGGCCACCGCTGGGGCATGCGGCTGGGGGCCGGCAGGGCAAACCGCAGGATCGATCAGCTCCTGGAGCTCGTCGGCGCCACCGACTACGCCAAGGTTCCGGTGGGGCAGCTCTCCGGCGGTGAACAGCAGCGCCTCCGCGTCGCCCAGGCATTGGCGACGGACCCGACGGTCCTGCTGTGCGACGAACCCCTGCTGTCCCTTGACCTCCACCACCAGCAGGCCGTCAGTGCCCTGATTAACAAGCAGTGCCGCGAACAGAACAGCGCCGTGGTCTTTGTTACCCACGAGATCAATCCGATCATCGACTACGTGGACCGCGTGCTGTACCTCGCCGGAGGCCGGTTCCGCGTCGGAACACCGCAGGAAGTCATGACCACCGAAGTCCTTTCCGACCTGTACGGCAGCCACGTGGAAGTCATCCACGCGAACGGACGCATCGTCGTCGTCGGGCTCCCGGACGCAACCACGCACCACCATGCCGATGTCCACGCAACCGCCGGCGAGGTGGCGTGATGGACGCCGACAGCATCATCGGGTCAATTTTCAGCTTCGAAAACTACGGCGAACTCCTGGTCCTGGTGCAGAACTCCATCTGGGCCGGGGCTGTCCTGGGACTGCTGGGCGGGCTCGTGGGGACGTTCGTGATGAAGCGCGACCTCGCCTTCGCGGTTCACGGCATCTCCGAACTTTCCTTCGCCGGGGCGGCCTTCGCGCTGCTCATCGGCGCGGATATTGTCTTCGGGTCGCTCATCGGGTCCGTGGCGGCCGCGCTGCTCCTCGGGCTGATGGGTGTGCGGGCCAGGGACAAGAATTCGATCATCGGCGTGATCATGCCGTTCGGACTGGGGCTGGGCATCCTGTTCCTGTCCCTTTACGAAGGGCGGGCCGCCAACAAGTTCGGCCTGCTGACGGGCCAGATCGTTTCCGTTGACACCGTCCAGCTGCAGGCCCTCGCCGGTACAGCCGTGGTTGTCATGGTGGCTTTGGTGATCATTTGGCGGCCGCTGAACTTTGCCAGCGTCGACCCCGAACTCGCGGAAGCCCGCGGGGTTCCGGTGCGAACGCTGGCCCTGGTGTTTATGGTCCTGCTGGGCGTCAGCGTGGCGCTGTCCATCCAGGTGGTGGGTGCCCTGCTGGTCCTGGCCCTGCTCATCACGCCTGCGGCAGCCGCCCTTCGGGTAACGTCCTCACCCGTCGCTGTGGTGGTGCTGAGCGTGGCATTTGCGATGGTTGCGACAGTAGGCGGCATCCTGCTGGCCCTCGGCGGCCGCATTCCGATCAGCCCCTACGTCACCACGCTGTCATTCCTGATCTACGTGGTGTGCCGGGTCATTGGCACGGTCCGCGCCAAGCGCGGGCTTAACGGCAGGTTGCTGCACGCGGCCTGACTGGCCCGCGCAGGCTCCGGCCAGCGTTCGACGGCGGGCCGCGTCAGAGGAGGCCGGCCGCCTTGCGTGCCGTGCAGTCGGGGCACAGGCCAAAGATTTCGACGGTGTGCGCCACTTCGGTGTACCCATGCTCCTTGGCCGTCCTGGCAGCCCAGGTTTCCACTGCCGGAGCCTCGACCTCAACTGCCTTCCCGCAATTACGGCACAGGAGGTGGTGGTGGTGGCCTGTCACCGCGCAGCGGCGGTAGACGGCCTCGCCCTCGCCGTTGCGGAGCACGTCCACCAGCCCCTCATCGGCGAGGGACTGCAGGATCCGGTACGCCGTGGCGAGGGAGACGGACACGCCCTGGTTCTGCAGGATGCGGTAGAGCTCCTGCGTGCTGACGAAGTCATCAAGTTCGTCCAGGGCAGCGCTGACGGCCAGCCGCTGCTTGGTGACCCGCTGCTCCTTGACCACCCCGGTGCCTGGACCCGGCGAGGGAGTCGAGGGGATGGATTCGTCAGCCTTGGTGCCTAACGGCATGGATGGACTCGCTTCCCTGAGGGATGGTGGCAAAGATCCAGATTACCAGCCGGACCCTGGCTGGCAGGAGTTGCGTGGACACCTCCACGGGCCGGACCCTAGGCTGGCGCTATGAAGCTGACTAAATACACCCACGCCTGCGTCCGGCTCGAAGAAGACGGACGTGTGCTGGTCCTTGACCCCGGCACGTTCTCCGAAACGAAGGAAGCCCTGGACGGCGCGCAGGCCGTGCTGATCACGCACGAGCACGGCGACCACATCGACGTTGCCGCCATGGTCAATGCCCTGCGGGGTGACGGTGATCTGGCTGTGTTCGCACCCGCGGGGGTGGCAGGCCACCTGCGCGAAGAAGCGCCTCAGGCGGCGGATCGGATCCACACGGTTGAACCAGGGTCATCCTTCGACGCAGCAGGGTTCGGTGTCCGCAGCTTCGGTGGCCAGCATGCCCTGATCCATCCCCAGGTTCCCGTGGTGGCGAACATCGGCTACCTCGTCAACGAAAACGTCTACCACCCGGGCGACTCCTTCATCGTCCCGGACGGCATCAGCGTGAAAACCCTGCTGGTTCCCATCCATGCACCGTGGAACAAGGCCAGCGAGGTGGTCGACTTTGTCATCGGCGTCCGGGCACCGCAGGCCTTCCAGATCCATGACGGGCTCCTCAACGAGATGGGCCTGAAGATCGTGGAGTCGCACGTGATTCGGATCGGGGCCAAGTACGGCACCGAATTCACCCACCTGGCGGTCCGCGAGACGGTGGACGTCTGATACCCGGCGGTTAACCCGGCCAGACGCCGGTATCGAAGAACCGGTTGATGACTGCCTGGTGCGGCTCGGGGTCAAGCCCCTGGCCGGCCAGCCACGCAGGGTTGTAGTAGTTGCCCGCATAGCGGTCGCCGCCGTCGCACATCAGCGACACAATGCTGCCGCGCCGGCCTTCGGCGACCATCTCCGCGACCAGCTGCCAGACGCCCCAGAGGTTGGTGCCGGTGGACGGGCCCGCGTGCAGGTCCGTCAGCTCCCGCAGATGCCGCATGGCGGCGACGGAGGCGGCGTCGGGGACCTGGATCATGCGGTCGATGACGGACGGCACAAAGCTGGGCTCCATCCGCGGCCGCCCGATGCCTTCGATCCGGGACGGCATCCCGGTGGTGAATCCCGGTACACCGTCCCGCCAGCCGGGGTAGAACGCTGAATTTTCCGGGTCGACCACTGCCAGGGCGGTGTCATGGGAGTGGTACCGGAGGTAGCGGCCGATGGTGGCGCTGGTTCCGCCCGTCCCGGCGCCAACCACGATCCAGCGCGGGACCGGGTGCTCCTCCATGGCCAGCTGGTCGAAGATGGACTCGGCGATGTTGTTGTTGCCCCGCCAGTCCGTGGCCCGCTCCGCGTAGGTGAACTGGTCCATGTAGTGCCCGTTGCTGGTGGCTGCCACCTCCTCCGCAGCCGCGTAAACCTCGGAGGCATGGTCCACCAGCAGGCACGACCCGCCGAACTGTTCGATCAGGGCAATCTTTTCAGGGCTGGTGGTCCGTGCCATCACAGCCACGAAGGGCAGTCCCAGCAGTTGCGCGAAATAGGCCTCGGAGACGGCGGTGCTGCCGCTGGACGCCTCCACGATGGTGGTGTCCTCCCGGATCCAGCCGTTAACCAGGCCGAAGAGGAACAGAGACCTGGCCAGCCGGTGCTTGAGGCTGCCCGAGCGGTGGGTTGACTCGTCCTTGAGGTAGAGCTGGACGCCCCAGTGTTCAGGGAGCGGCACCGAGTACAGATGCGTATCAGCGGACCGGTTGTTTTCAGCGGTGATTTTCCTGATGGCCCGGTCAGCCCAGGCCCTGTCCGCGCGCGCGTTCTTCACCGGACCAGCCTACCCGCGCCGATGTCCTGGCCGGAGCTAGAGTAAAAGGTCAGAAACCCGATTAAGACCAACCACTAGGAGCCTCATGGGACCTCTCATGGACGTGGCCGCACTGGACGCCCGGGTCAGGGCCGGCCAGCGCACCGTACTGCTGGACGTCCGGTGGAAACTGGGCGATCCGCACGGCCGGGAACAGTACCTTGAGGCACACCTGCCTGGGGCCGTCTTCGTGGAACTGGCATCAGAACTGGCTGCCCCCGCCGCGCCGGAACGCGGCAGGCACCCGTTGCCGCCCCTTGACCAGTTCCAGGCGTCCGTGCGGGGCTGGGGGATCAACGAGGGCGACGTCGTGGTTGCCTACGATGACAGCGCGAACATGGCCGCGGCCCGGCTCTGGTGGATGCTGCGCAACGCCGGCTTCCCGGAGGTGTACCTGCTCGACGGCGGCCTGGCCGCCTGGCGCGCCGCCGGACTGCCGGTGCAGGACGGCAACGTCGAGGCAGTCCCGGGTAATGTCTCCCTTCGCGAGGGGGCAATGCCAGCCATAGACGTGGCAGCCGCCGGCAGTTGGGCTGGCACAGGAATCCTCCTCGACGCGCGGGCCGGCGAAAGATACCGCGGCGAATTCGAACCCGTGGACCCACGCGCCGGCCACATCCCAGGCGCCGTCAGCGCCCCGACAACGGAGAACGTTGACGAATCGGGGCGGTTCCTGCCAGCCGCTGAACTGCGGCGCCGTTTCGAGGGGCTGGGAGTGTCCGGGGACATCCCTGTGGCGGTCTACTGCGGTTCCGGTGTCACGGCCGCCCACGAAGTCGCGGCGTTGGAGATCGCCGGCATCCGGGCGGCACTCTATCCCGGCTCGTTCTCCGAATGGTCCAACAAACCGGAACTGCCTGTGGCGACGGGCGGCCAGCCCGGCTGAGCCTGCCGGGTGGAAACATCGCCCAAGTGGAAATATCCGGCAGCGCGGGGGTAGCGTCGCAGTATGACCCCAGGACGACCCGTACCGCCGCCCCTTGCCCGCCCCCTCCCGCCAGCCCCCGCAGCCCTTGGAACTGACCGTCTGGCGGCCGCCTACGGCGCAACGTCCGGGCACAGCGGTCTCGTGCCGCTGACCATAGCCCGACGGGCACCCGCAGCGGACGACGTCGAGATTGCCATTGAATTCTGCGGCCTCTGCCACTCAGACGTCCACGCCACCCGCGGAGAATGGGGCACCCAGCACTCCCCCCTGGTTCCCGGGCACGAGATCGTGGGCAGGGTCAGCGCCGTGGGAGCTGCTGTGGACGACTTCGCGCCCGGAGACCTGGTAGGCGTCGGCTGCATGGTCGACTCCTGCCGGGAATGCCGGAGCTGCCTGGACGGCCAGGAACAGTACTGCGAAAACGGCATGGTCGGGACATACGGGGCGAAGGATCAGCGCAACGGGGGAGCGATCACCCAGGGCGGTTATTCGACGTCGGTGGTGGTGGACCGCAGGTACGTGCTCCGGGTGCCGGAAAACCTCGACCCTGCGGCGGTGGCGCCCCTGTTGTGCGCCGGCGTCACCACGTTCTCGCCGCTCCGCCATTTCGGCGTCAAGGAAGGCGAGACGGTAGGTGTTGTGGGCCTCGGCGGCCTGGGGCACATGGCGGTGAAACTGGCAAAAGCCATGGGTGCGCGGGTGGTG
>DATCVX010000606.1:0-2393 GCA_036566705.1 Arthrobacter sp.
GTTTCGTAGATCCGGATCAGGCGTGTGTTGCCTGCCCCGGCCACGAAGGAGGTATGGAATTGCATATCGAGCCGTGCAATCGCCTGCGAGTCCGAGACGGCAACCTGCTTCGCCATGTCATTAATGATGGCCTTCAAGGCCTGGCAGGTGTCTTTAACCTGTTCCTGGCCGGCATCCAGGAGCGCGTCTGCGGCTGTTGATTCCACAGCCTTGCGGACTGCGTAGATCTCCCTGATGTCGTCGTCTGAAAGTTCCAGGACGAACACTCCGCGGTTGCGATGGCTGACGAGTATCCCTTCTTGGGAGAGCCGCTGCAACGCCTCACGTACAGGGCCCCTGGATGTACGCAGCTGGCCTGCCAGGACAGATTCGTTGATCTGCTCTCCTGGACGGAAGATCCCCTGGACAATTTGTTCCCGCAGCTGATCGGCGATCAGCTGCGCGGTGGGCCTTCCCTCCAGTACAAACAATCCTTCCGGTGCCGCCATTGTTGTTCCCTCACTTCACTCTTGGGCAGATTGCGTTTCTTAGACAGTATTGGATTCGTGGGCCCTTGGAGACCACATCGGGTACGAGGCGTTGTCGGACTCACCTTTATCGGGATGGTCGCGATAAATCGTCTTGTACCGTTGGGGCCGCGCAAACTCGAGGCCCTCATAGGTGCGTTTGCCCAGTGCTTCGTGTGCGGCGATTTCGCCGTAGCCGGTGGCCATTTTGAAGCCTTGGCCGGAGAAGCCGGTGGCGACGTAGATTCTGCTCTCCTCGTTCAGGTGGCCGAGCAGAGGGTTTCCATCCGAGGTGTAAAGGTCCGGATAGGCGTCTGAGCGGACGATGTTGGGGAACAGGCCGGGGAAGAACTCGGTGACGGTTTCGGTGGTCTCCGCGATTTCAGCTGCGCTGAGTTCCCTGGGCACGGCGTCCGGGTTGGGCGTGGGTGCGCCCCGTCCGTCGAGGGTTGCCTTGACCGTGGCGCCGTCGACGGCGGGTGCACCGTACATGGAGCGGTCCCCGGAGATTCGGATGAAGACGGGAAACTTCTCCGGTGAGTACTCCGATGCGTTTTTGGCGACGAACCAGGTCAGGAAGCACCGTTTGGTCTCCGTGTGCTCCTTCAGGTAGTCGGGCATCAGGCGTTGGGACCAGCCGCCGGAGGCGACGATGACGTTCTCGAAGGTCCAGGACTTCTCGCCGGAGGTGATGAGGACGCCTTCGGCGGTTTCGGTGATGCTGTCGATCGGGGTGTTGCTGTGGATTGTTGCCCCGTTGGCTTCCGCGGCCGCCACCGCCGCGGTGACGGCACGGTCGGTGCGCAGGGCGCCGGCGTGCGGGTCGTAGACGGCGATGTCGTCGGGGCGGAGGTTGTGCTGGGGGTAGCGTTCGGCCATCTCTTCGCGGCTGAGGATTTCGTGGTCTGCGCCGTTGGTCCTGGTAATTTCCAGGAGTTTGGGGATGTAGGGCCCATCGGCGCTTCCAATGGACAGCCCACCGCAGCGGGTGAGGATGTTTTGGCCGGTTTCGGCTTCGAGTTCGGCCCAGAGATCGCGGGAGCGCTTCAGGATGGGGTAGTAGTCGGGCACTCCGCGGTAGAGCATGCGGAAGAGCCGGGTGTCGCCTCCTACGGCGCTGCGTGAGTGGGCGGGTGCCTGGGCTTCGAATCCGACGACGTCCTGGGTCAGGTGGGATGCCTGCCACAGGGCCATGGATCCGACGCTGCCCAGGCCGATGACTGCGAGTTTTCCGTCCATGGTCAGAGCACCTGTTCCAGGAAGGCCTGCGTCCGGCGTTCCTTCGGATTTGAAAGGACCTCCCGGGCGTCGCCGCGTTCAACGACGTAGCCGTCGTCCATGAAGATCAGGGAGTCGGCCACTTCGCGGGCGAAGCCCATTTCGTGGGTGACGACGACCATGGTCATGCCTTTTTTGGCGAGGTCTTTCATGACGGCGAGGACTTCGCCGACTTTTTCGGGGTCCAGGGCCGAGGTTGGTTCGTCGAAGAGCATGATCTCGGGGTCCATCGCCAGGGACCGGGCGATCGCGACGCGCTGTTGCTGGCCACCGGAGAGCTGGGCGGGGTAGTAGTCCCCGAACCCGGCCAGGCCGACACTGGAGAGCAGTTCGTGCGCCCGCTTGGCCGACTGTTTCTTATCAGCACCCTTGACCAGCACGGGTCCGGACATGATGTTCTCATTTGCGGTCATGTTCGGAAAGAGGTTGAAGGACTGGAAAACCATGCCGACCCTGGTGCGCTGCTCAGCGAGTTTCTTGGGCGGCAGGGCGTGGTAGGCGGTGTCGGTTTCGTAGTAGCCGAAGTCTTCGCCGTTGACTTTCAGGACTCCGGAGTCCACGGTTTCCAGGCCGTTGATGCAGCGCAGGATAGTGGATTTGCCGGAGCCG
>DATCVX010000607.1:0-2249 GCA_036566705.1 Arthrobacter sp.
GAGTACTTCGGCGTCGAGGCCGCGCCCGGGTATCCGTAAAGTACGCATGCTTTGTTGCCGACACGCAGTGAGGAATTAACAGTCCTGTCATGAGGGGCTAACCCACCTGCGCTAGCTAGGATCGTATGCTGACAGGATTCAAGAATTTCATCATGAAGGGCAACGTCGTAGACCTTGCCGTCGCAGTTGTGATCGGCACCGCGTTCGGCGCGGTGGTGACAGCGCTGGTGAACAAGGTACTCATGCCCTTTATTGCGGGGGTGGTGGGCTCCCCCAACTTCGACAGCTTTGCGAAAGTGGATCTCAACGGCAACGCCATCGAATTCGGCGTGCTACTCACGGCCATCGTCAATTTCCTGTTGATTTCTGCGGCCATCTACTTCGTTGTGGTGATGCCCATGAACGTCATGATCGAGCGGCGCAACCGCCGACTGGGTATTGATAAGGACGTCAAGGAGGAATCCGGCGAAGACCCGCAGATCGCCCTGCTGACCGAGATCCGGGATTCGCTGCAGAGCCGATCCAACTAGGTTTCTCTCCTACGAAAAAACGGCCCGCTTCCTTTCGGAAGCGGGCCGTTTTTCAGTCTCCGGGTCAGTCAGTGACGAGTTCCAGCGCGAGCTCGGAGCGGACCACCTGGGCGAGGCGCTCGGCGATGTCCTTCGCAGTTGCCTCGTCTCCTGCCTCCACCATGACCCGGACCACCGGTTCAGTTCCGGAGGGGCGCAGCAGGACGCGCCCGGTGTCGCCAAGTTCTGCTTCGGCGACGGCAACGGAGGCTGCGAGGGTTTCGGAGCTGTGGACGCGGGTGCGGTCCACGCCGCGGACGTTGATGAGGACCTGCGGGAGTTTGGTCATGACCGTGGCGAGCTGCTTGAGCGAACGTCCGGTGAGGGCGATCTGCGCGGCGAGCTGCAGTCCGGTGAGCACGCCGTCGCCGGTGGTGGCGTAGTCGGCGAAGATCACGTGCCCGGACTGTTCGCCGCCCAGGTTGTAGCCGCCTTCGCGCATGCTTTCGAGGACGTAACGGTCCCCTACAGCAGTTTCGCGAATGCTGATGCCTGCCTCTCGGAGGGCAATCTTCAGGCCGAGGTTGCTCATGACGGTTGCCACGAGGACGTCGTCCTTGAGCTTTCCGGATGCCTTGAGGGCCACCGCGAGGATGGCCATGATCTGGTCGCCATCAACGACGTTGCCTTCATGGTCCACTGCGAGGCAGCGGTCTGCGTCGCCGTCGTGGGCGATGCCCAGGTCCGCGCCATGCTTTACGACAGCTTCCCTGAGCGGACCAAGGTGGGTGGAGCCGACGCCCTCGTTGATGTTCAGGCCGTCCGGCTCTGCGCCGATGACCACGACGTCGGCGCCGGCGTCTTTGAAGACCTCCGGCGAGCAGCCGCTGGCGGCGCCGTGGGCGCAGTCCAGCACCACCTTAATACCGTCCAGGCGGTGAGGCAGCGTGCGCAGCAGGTGCACGATGTAGCGGTCCTCGGCGTCGGAGAAGCGCTGGATGCGGCCCACCTGGTCCCCGATGGGGCGTTCCGGCTCGCTGGCCATCTGGGCCTCGATGGCGTCTTCAACGTCGTCAGGGAGTTTCTGGCCGCCGCGGGCGAAGAACTTGATGCCGTTGTCCGGTGCCGGGTTGTGGGAGGCGGAGATCATCACGCCAAAGTCTGCGTCCAGGTCAGCCACGAGGTACGCGGCCGCGGGCGTAGGCAGGACACCGGCGTCGTAGACGTCGATGCCGGAACTGGACAGCCCCGCCTCCACCGCTGCGGCGATGAACTCGCCGCTGGCACGCGGGTCCCGGGCCACCACGGCGCGGGGCCGGCTGCCGTTCGTACTGCGGTCGTGGCCGAGCACGACGGCGGCCGCCTGGGCCAGCTGCATCGCCAGCTCCGCAGTCAACAGGCCGTTTGCCAGGCCCCGGACACCATCAGTTCCAAATAATCTAGACATCGGGTCAAGTCTAGGCGATGGGCGCTTGAAGACCTGAACCTACTGGCCAGGCAAGGCTAGTTTGGCTCACTGGATGTTACGGAAACTACGGTCTGGAATTGCCACTTCGCGGCCGTTCCTTTTGTCCTTTTCGACGTCAGATGCCTTCCCTAGCATTCTGCGCAGGGGTCGATGCTGGCGGGCAGCTTCCCGCCCGCTGAGGAGCCTCGGCGATCGATGATTCGGAGCACCTGCTTCGCGTGCCCAAGCGATGGATAGGTGATTCTGGTGCAGTTTGCCATCGGGCGAAATCC
>DATCVX010000608.1:0-2486 GCA_036566705.1 Arthrobacter sp.
GGGCCGTACCAGTGCAGCAGGGCCGTCAGGGGAACCTGGACCGGCGCGTCCCGGTGGGCGGAAGGTCCGGTCCGAACCGGCTGCTTCGTCTCCTCCGGTGAGTACGCGGCGAGCAGTGCGGTGACGTCGGCGGCGTCGTAATATCCCTCGCCGGGGTAGCCGAAGGAGGTGGTGCTGAGGCAGGCCGTGCCGTCCAGGGCCAGCTGCGCGTGGTGGCTGGCCGCGGCAAAGAGGCGGGCCCGCGCAACGGTGCCGGTGAGCAGGACGGTGGCGCGGAAGAGCGTCCATTCGTCGGGCTGCCGGTGCGCGGTGGTGCCCGCCCAGTGGCCCAGGAACGCGCGGGCCTCTTCCGGGCCTTCGCTGAACCGGTGGTCCAGGAACACAGCGTCGGCAGGATCAGCGCCGGCACCAACGGCGTCGCCAGGAACCGCACTGGCACCAGGCTTGCCGGCAGGAACCGCGCCGGTGATCCGCAGCGAGGCGTACTCGGCCTGGCTGCGGGGACCCTGATGCAGTGCGAGGTGACCCTCGAACCCGGCGGGCAGCGGCTCGGCCACGGTGAGGAGCTCAATGCCGTCAAGGGCGACGGTGATGGTTGTGCCGTCGTCGGACACGGCCAGGTCCTGCCAGGTGCCGGGGACCAGGTCCTTGCCGGCGAGCCGTTGCTGGCTGGCCACGGCGTTGCGGTCAAGCCGGGCACTGGCCAGGACGTCGGTCTCCGGAGTGGCCGGGGCGGGGATGTCCCAGGCGGGGGCGCGGCGGAGCAGCACGTTGCCCGCCGTGTTGAGTTCCAGCAGCAGTCCCGTGCCTGGGCCGCTGCTGCGAAGGAGCAGGCCGGCCCAGCCCATGACTGGCCGGAGGCGGGCTTTCAAGGTGAAACGGCGTACCGGCGGGCAGGGGATGGGCAGGAACGGCGAGCCGGCGACACGAAGGGCGCCCTCGAGGACGTCCAGCGGAGCCCGGCCGCCCGGTGCCCGGTGGATCCAGTCGGCATCCCACCCGGTGTCCGGAAGTCCGGTGCTGAACGGCTCGGCCCCGGACCACGGGCCGGGGAACCCTCCGGCGTCACTGACCCGGACGCGCCAGCTGTAATCAGCATCCCCGGCCAGTTCCGGACCGTCGTAGGGAATCCCGGACTGGCCGGACGACGGGACGGGCCCGGAGTACCAGACCTCAGCGCCGGCCGAATCCTCGACGGCGATTTCGTAGCCGGTCTGCCGGGCCGCGGCCGGATCGGCATCCTCCGGCTGGCTCAGACGCCAGCCGAACACCGGGCGCAACGACGCCGTGAGGCACGGGGCCAGGCCATCGGTCAGTAAGCCCGCAGCCTGCAGTTCGCCCTGTCGGGTCTGCATGCGGGTGGCTTCCTGGGCGGGGGAGGCACCCATCAGGAAGCAGATCCGTGAGCCTGCAGGGCCCAGGGCAGTCCGAGTTCCCTGAAGGTGGCATGCTCCCGGGCGGCACGTTCCAAAGCATCTTCGATCCCGACGACGACGGCGTGGGCAGAGTCGCCGTCACCCTCCCACTGGACGTAGGCGCCGTCGATCAGGGCCGGCAGCGGTGCGGTGCGGATGGCTTCGAGCACCAGCATGAACGCTCCGCTGTCCAGGAGCGGGCTGATGAGTTGCTTGCCTTCGCGGCGGTGGGCGAGCAGGTTCTCCGTGAGGTCGTCCCGGCCGAGGACCTGCTCGGTCCGCCCGGCAAGGGTGGTCACGGTGAGGCGGTCCTCGGTGTAATGGAACACTGCCTCGCCCAGGGACCCCTGCAGTGTCACGTAGGGTTCCACGGATTCGGTGGCGCAGATGGTGAGCGCGCAGGTGACGGGAAGTCCCGTGGCGGTGCGGATCCGGATGACGGAGGTGTCGTCGGACTCGATGTCGTTGGCCCGGTAGAGATCGGTTTCCACCGAGGCGACATCGTCGATGGTGCGGGCTCCGGCGATGCGCAGCGCGGTGGCCACAGCGTGGGCCAGGGGATTGGTGGCGACGCCGTCCACAACATCGACACCGTCGATGCTCCGCTTTCCGGCCCAGCGGGAGCGCTTGTAGTAGGCCCTGTCGCGGACCCAGCGGCCGGTGGCCGAGATGCCCTGCAGCGTGCCGATGGTGCCGCCGGCCAGGAGTTCCTCGATGGCTTGCAGCGCGTGCGACCCCAGGCTCTGGAATCCGATCTGCACGCTCCGTCCGGACGCCTCGGCGGCCTCGCGCAGGGTGTTGAAGTCCGCAAGGGACGCCACGGGCGGCTTCTCCAGATACAGGTCAGCGTTGGTGGTGAGGGCGGCGAGCCCGAGCGGCGCGTGGGTCTGTATGGGCGTGGCCACAATGATCAGTTCAAGGTCAGGGGTTGCTGCCAGGAGTTCGGCAAGCCCGGGAAAAACAGCGGCCGTGTCCGGCACGGATCCCGGTGCAGGCGGCTTCGGGTCAGCCACGGCAACGAGTTCGACGACGCCGGCAGCCTGGAGGTGCTCAAGGTTGCGCAGGTGGTGT
>DATCVX010000609.1:0-3356 GCA_036566705.1 Arthrobacter sp.
AGAAGAGGTGCTGCCAGAGGACGGCACCGCCGTTCTCCGGGTCGTAGATGTGCGCGCCGAATTTACGGTCTGCACCCAGGGCGAACAGCGCCGCGGCGAGGGGCGGGAAGGCCATGATCACGAGGATGGCCGTGACCAGGGTGTTCCAGGTGAAGATCGGCATCCGCCACATGGTCATGCCCGGGGCGCGCATGCAGATGATGGTGGTGATGAAGTTGACCGCACCAAGGATGGTGCCGAAACCGGACAGCGCGAGGCCGAAGACCCACAGGTCACCGCCCACGCCGGGGGTGAACGTGGTGTTGTTCAACGGCGCGTAGGCGAACCAGCCAAACGCGGCCGCGCCCTGCGGGGTGATGAAGCCGGAGACGGCGATGGTGGACCCGAAGAGGAAGAACCAGAAGGCCAGGGCGTTCAGCCGCGGGAAGGCAACGTCCGGCGCGCCGATCTGCAGCGGCATAATCACGTTCGCGAAGCCGGCGAACAGCGGGGTGGCGAACATCAGCAGCATCATGGTGCCATGCATGGTGAAGAGCTGGTTGTACTGTTCCTTGGTCTGCAGGATCTGCATACCGGGTTCGAACAGCTCGGCGCGGATGAGCAGGGCCATCACGCCAGCCATCATGAAGAACACAAACGATGAGATCAGGTACATGTACCCGATGATCTTGTGGTCGGTGGACGTAATCCATGTGACCACCATCCTGCCTTTGCGCCGCGGTACTACGGCAGGCGCGACAGGTGCCGCGCTCCCTGGACGTGAATGCCCGGTGATGGCCATTTTCCACCTCACAGATCCGCCTTGAAGGCGCTGATGGGCCCGTTGCGAGAGCCCCTATTTGCAGGCTACTCCAGGAGCTCGGCGTGCGGGAAGAGTCAGTGCAGGCCCATCGCGTTCCGGACCTCATCCAGGATGGAGTGCATCGCGGTCTCGGCCGTGACCGCGTCCCCGCCGGCCACCGCGGCGGCTACATCCTCGTGCGCCTGCAGCGCCTCATTCCGCGGCTTGAACGGCATGAGCCCCTGCCGGGTCCGGCTGGTGAGCACCTCGGCCACCATGCCTTCCAGCGCCGTGAACATCTCGTTGCCGCAGCTGTGCAGCAGCAGGCGGTGGAACTCGATGTCCGCCGCCAGGAAAGCTTGGAGTTCTCCGGCCTCACCCAGCCGGCGAAGGTCGGCCGCCAGGGAAAGCAGCTTGGCGCGCTCGGCGGCGCTGGCACGGCGGGCAGCCCCGGCGGCGGCAATGGGTTCGACAGCGATGCGCAGCTCGGTGAGGCTGCTGTACTGCTCGGCGCGGTTGTCTGAGGCGAGGCGCCAGCGGACAAGCTTGGGGTCGTAGACGTTCCAGAGCGCGCGATCCTGCACCACGATGCCCACGCGCCGGCGCGAGTACACCAGGTTCATCGACTCCAGGACCTTCATGGTGTCCCGGGCGACAGTGCGGGAAATCCCGTACTCCTGCTGCAGCACGTCCAGGGTCAGCCGGCTGCCGGGCGGAAGGCTCCCGGACGCGATGGCAACGCCAACCGCCTCCAGAACGCGTTCATGCATCGCGGGGGAGGCCCCGCCGTCGTCCGCGTTATCCGCGTGGTCCACTGTCGCCGTCGACATGTTTCCTGCCTCTCTATACGCCGCAGCGCCCTCACAGGATATCGAAGATTAAGCAAAAGGTATGACTTGTGACACGCAAAGATAGTATCTGTGGTGCCAAATGGTGATACCTTATCTCCAGCGCACTTCACAGCAGGTGTGCGGCGAGCTTCTTCCTTTTAGCCAAAGACGTCTTCACCGGAGGTACAGACATGCAGAATCCAGCCACGCATCTGGTGGTGATGGGCGTTGCCGGGTCCGGCAAGTCCACCATCGCGGCGGCCCTCTCCCAGCAGCTTGGCTGGGCATGCGCCGAGGCCGACGAGTTCCACCCGCAGTCCAACATCGAGAAGATGACCCAGGGCATTCCGCTGCAGGACGGCGACCGCTGGCCCTGGCTGCAGGAGATCCAGGACTGGATGACCACCCAGGCCTCCGCCGGGAAGAGCACCGTGCTCACCTGCTCCGCGCTCAAGCAGACCTACCGCCAGCTGCTCTCCGAAGCAGAGGGCCGGGTGCTGTTCATCCACCTCGACGGCGGGGCCGACCTGATCGGCCAGCGCATGCAGGGCCGGGAGGGCCACTTTATGCCGCCCACGCTCCTGCCCAGCCAGTTGGCTACCCTGGAACCGCTGACCGACGGCGAACTCGCCGCCGGCAGCCTGCGCCTGGACATCTCGCTCTCCCCGGAGGAGATCGTCGCCGCCGTGATCGCCGCCCTCAAGCTGACCGCGGACCAGGCCACCTCCAACGCCTGAGCCTTTGCTCAGTCCCAATTCCCCATTCCCCAATAAATTCTGTTTCAAAGGAGAACCATGGTCATCGAAGGATGGACCCAAACGCTGGGCGCAGGTCCCCTGCTCCTCATCGCGGCGGCGGCGATCGTCGCGCTGCTGTTCCTGATCATCCGGCTGCGGATGCACGCACTCGTCGCCCTGATCGTGATCAGCCTCGCGACAGCATTCGCCACCGGTATCCCCGCCAACCAGGTGGTGCCGGTGCTGATCAACGGGTTCGGCACAACCCTGGGCACCGTGGCGCTCCTCGTCGGCCTCGGTGCAATGCTCGGCCGCATCGTGGAAACGTCCGGCGGCGCCAAGGTCCTGGCCGACTACCTGATCGGCGTCTTCGGCGAGAAGCGTGCCCCGTTCGCCCTGGGCCTGGCCTCCCTGATCTTCGGCTTCCCCATCTTCTTCGACGCCGGCCTGGTAGTCATGCTGCCTGTCGTCTTCGCCGTCGCCCACCGACTGGGCGGGGGAGTGCTGCGCTACGGCCTCCCGGCTGCCGGTGCGTTCTCCGTGATGCACATCTTCCTGCCGCCCCACCCGGGCCCGGTCTCCGCGGCAGCGTTCTTTGACGCCAACATTGGCCTGGTCCTGATCGCCGGCCTCATCACCGCCATCCCCACCTGGTACGTCACCGCCTACCTGTTCGGCCTGTGGACCGGCAAGAAGCTGGTCCTCCCGGTTCCCGAAATCCTGGGCCACGCCAGCGCTGAAGCCGAGTCCCACCCGCCGCGCTTCCGCACCATCGTGGGCCTGCTGCTCCTCCCGCTCGTCCTGATCTTCATTAACACCGGCCTGAACACCCTGGCCTCCTCCGGCGTGCTGTCCGATGCCGTCAAGAAGGAACAGTGGTTCCAGGTCCTGCGCACCATCGGTGAAACCCCGGTGGCGCTGCTGATCGCCGTCCTGGTGGCCGTGTTCGTCCTGGGTGCCCGCCGCGGCAAGGACGCTGGTGCCATCGAGAAGCTGCTCGAATCCTCG
>DATCVX010000610.1:0-4569 GCA_036566705.1 Arthrobacter sp.
GACATCGGCTGCCGAAGCCGTAAAGGCTCAGGCGAGTTCGCCCCGGAGGTTCCGGCGGGCGGCGTCGAGCCACAGTTCCCGCGCCCGCTCGCTGTGGAACAGCGGGTCCAGCTCCAGCAGGTGGCGCACGACGGCGGCGCGTCCGGCCGCGAAGTCGGCGTCGTCGATGTGCGCGTAGTCTTCCCGGACGGCGGCCACATACCTTGCGTAGGGCTCCGGTTCGCCGCCGAGAACTGACAGGTCCGCGTCGCAGAGGAGGGCGCCGTCGTTGTCCCCCGGTTCCGGGCAGTGGTCCGAGGTGAGCCGGACCAGCCGCGCCACTTCCTCGACGTCCGAGGCGGGGAGTCCGGCGTGGGTCAGGCGCTCCTCGGCGAGCCGGGCCGAATCCTCCTCGTCCTGGCCGGCAGCCCCGCGGTACACGGCGTCGTGGAACCAGGCGGCCAGCTGGACGATGCGGGGAGGGTCGGCGGGTTCGGCGAGCACGTCCAGGGCCTCCAGCACCGCGAGGAGGTGGGTACGGCCGTGGTACTTGCGGTGCTCCTCGCCCCACCGGTCCAGCAGGTCCAGGAAGAGGGCGTCGTGGCCGGGCATGATGTTCTCCCAGCGGTTCAGAAGCGGAACTTTCAGCGACTTGCTGCGCTGGCGTGCCGGGATCCGGAGTCCGCTGGCGATGAGTTTGCGCACCAGGATCCGTGCCTCCACCGCGATGGCGCCGGCGGCCACCAGGTCCTCGAACCGGCGCTCCGGCACGTCGTAGTGGTCGCCGTCGAAGGCCCGTTCCGGGATGCCGGCCGCAGCGGCGAAGGCGTGGAGTTCCTCGAGCGAGGTGTCCGAAATGAGGTGCGAGAAGTGGGTTCCGTGCGCAGGCCAAAGGGGCGGATCAAGGTAGATGGCCATGCTGGAAGTCTAATCCCGGCCGCTGCCCGGCCGGGGGGCGTACGCTCCCGCCCGGTTACTGGCAGGAACGACGGCGTCTTCCGGCCGACGCGCCGTGTCTCACCACACGTGCCGGAGTGCAACCGGGCAGGAACGTACACGGAACCGGTCAGGAACCCGCAGGCAGGATGTTCTGGTTGCCGCGGAAGACGTTCTGCGGATCGAAGTCGCGCTTGACCCTGGCCAGCCGCGCGTAGTTCCCGTTACCGAAAGCGGCGCGGATCCGGTCCTGCCCTTCGTTGCCAATGAAATTGAGCCATACGCCGCCGTTGGCGTAGGGGGCGATCTTGGCGCGGAAGTCCTTGACCCAGGCCTTCGCCAGCTCGCCGCCCTCGGGCGTGGGGGAGATGCCGTACGGATGGCTCACCCAGGCCGCGTTCCGGTTGCTCAGCGGGGTGGCCGCTCCGGCGTTTCCTCCGACGGCGCCGCCCCAGCGGGCGATGAGCTGCTGGGACGTGGCGTCAGGGAGGTTCCGGGCTGATTCAACAAAGATGTCCAGGGCTGCATCGGGAAGGTCGTCGTGGTAGTCCGCGCTCCAGTAGTTGTAGTGGTCCGGCGGATCGTCCAGGGAGCCGTTGAACTCTGCATAGCCTGTGTCGCCCACCAGATCGACGGCGGGCCCGAGTTCGCGGAACGGCCGGGCATGTTCGGAGCCTTCCTCGGCGTCACCCGCGAACACGTAGCCAACGGCGACTGCCAACTTTCCGACCAGATGCTCAGGCACAAACGGCTCCGGCGGCGCGGTCAGGTACAGCAGCCCCAACCCGACGCCATCGGGGGCTGCCAGGGCCAGGTCCCGGAACGCGCGCGAGACGTCCAGAGCCTCTTCACCAGGCCACAGCCATATCCCGGCATGGACCACCGGACCGAGCCGGTGCCCCTGGAACGTGAACGACGTGGCCACACCGAAGTTCCCGCCGCCGCCATGGAGTGCCCAGAAGAGTTCGGGATTCTCCGTGGCGCTCGCGGTGACGCGCTCGCCGTCGGCCGTGACCAGATTCACCGAGACCAGGCTGTCGCACGCGAACCCGTAGGACCTTTCCAGCCAGCCGGACCCGCCGCCGAGGGTGAAGCCGGCGATGCCGGTGGTGGAGGCGCGACCGCCGGTCACCGCCAGGGCGTGCTCCTGGGTGGCGTGGTCGAACTCGCCCCAGGTCAGCCCCGCCCCTGCCGTGACGATGCCGGATTCCGGGTCCACGGCGATCGACTTCATGGGCCGGACGTCGATCACCAGGCCGCCGTCGTTCATGGACATCCCTGCTACCGAGTGACCCCCCGCGCGGACGGCGATGGCGAGGGAATTCTGCCGCCCGTAGCGGAGGGCCTCCGCCACGTCCGCGTCGTTGGAGCACTGGGCGATGACTGCCGGACGCCGGTCAATCATGGCGTTGAAGACCTTGCGGGCCGGGTCAAAATCGGGGCTGTCAGGCTTGATCCACTTCATCACAACGCTCCTCAGCGAGTGCGGCTCTTCCCCTCCACATAGCGTAGGACTCCCGGCCCCGGCGTTCCATAGACGGCCGAGTCAGGCATCTCGCGTGCTGCATTCCACGGCAAATGCACTGTTTGGCTTTAGCGGAACAAAGCGGCAAACAAATCCGCAGATGCGGTCTAGAATGGCAAAATGCCCACGATACGCGTTTCCGAAGCCGCCCGATTCCTCGGCGTCAGTGACGACACCGTCCGCCGCTGGACGGAGAACGGCAGCCTGACCCCGGTCAGGGACGACGCCGGCCGGCTGGCTGTTGACGGCCTCGAACTGGCCCGCCATGCCCAGAAGCTCGCTCAGCTTCCCGAGGACCCGCACCGGAGCGGAAGCTCGGCCCGCAACCGGTTCGTTGGCCTGGTCACCGGCATCACGGCGGACAAGGTCATGGCGCAGGTGGAGCTCCAGTGCGGGCCGTTCCGGGTGGTGTCCTTGATGAGCAGCGAAGCCGTCCGCGAATTAGGGCTTGAACTCGGCTCGGTGGCAACGGCCGTGGTCAAGGCCACCACCGTCATTATCGAAACGCCGCAGGGAAAGAGCATCGTATGAAAAACCTCCTCGGAAAACCGCGCACCGTGGCGGCGCTTGTGGCCCTCGGGCTGGCGGGCGCCCTGACGGCGTGCGCATCGGCCGCTCCTGCGGACACTTCCACGCCAGCGGCCACTTCCCAGCTCTCCGGAACAGTGACCGTCTTCGCCGCCGCATCCCTGAAAGCCACGTTTACCCAGCTGGCACATGATTTTGAAGCCAGGAACCCGGGCACCAAGGTCACGCTGAGCTTCGCCGGATCCTCGGACCTGGTCACGCAGATCACCCAGGGTGGGCCGGCTGACGTCTTCGCCTCCGCCGACACCAAGAACATGGCCAAACTGGCCGACGCCGGACTCCTCGACGGAACCGCGAAGAACTTCGCCACCAACGTCCTGGAGATTGCGGTCCCGCCGTCCAACCCGGCGTCGATCAGTACCTTCGCGGACCTGGCCAAACCCGGGGTCAAGGTGGTTGTCTGTGCCAGCCAGGTTCCGTGCGGCGCCGCCGCGGACACCGTGGAAAAGGCCGCAGGCGTTACGCTGTCCCCGGTCAGCGAGGAATCCTCCGTCACCGATGTCCTGGGCAAAGTAACGTCCGGCGAGGCCGACGCCGGCCTCGTCTACGTGACTGACATCAAAAGCGCCGGTGGCAAGGTCAAGAGCATCCCGTTTGACCAGTCCGGCGAGGCCGTCAACACCTACCCCATCGCCACAGTAGGCTCGAGCCGGAACAAGGAACTGGCGGACGCCTTCATCGCCATGGTGACCGGCGCCGAGGGCAGGAAAACCCTCAGCGAGGCCGGCTTCGGCGCACCGTAGGCAAGCGGCACCAGGCAAGCCGAACCGTCATCAAGCCGCAGCGAAGGAGACCATGGGACAGGCCAGGAACGGCGGGTACGGCGGCATCCCGCGCTGGATCTATGTCATCGCCGCCGCCGGCGGCGTGTTCGTCCTGCTGCCGCTCGCCGCGATGGTGGCCAAGGTCAACTGGCCGCAGTTCATCCCGCTGGTCACCTCGGAATCGTCGCTGACCGCCCTCGGCCTGAGCCTGCGCACGTCCGCGGCGAGCACTGCGCTGTGCCTGGTGCTGGGGGTGCCGCTGGCGCTGGTCCTGGCCCGCGGGCGCTTCCCCGGGCAGGGCCTGCTCCGCTCCTTCGTCCTGCTCCCGCTGGTCCTGCCGCCCGTGGTGGGCGGCATCGCCCTCCTCTACACCTTCGGCCGGCAGGGGCTCCTGGGCCGGACGCTGGAGGTCGCCGGCCTCCAGATCGCTTTCTCGACGACGGCGGTCATCCTCGCCCAGACGTTCGTCGCCCTGCCGTTCCTGGTGGTCAGCCTCGAGGGCGCCCTGCGCACGGCCGGGAACCGCTACGAAGCGGTGGCCGCAACCCTGGGTGCCCGGCCCACCACCGTGCTGCGCCGGGTCACCCTTCCGCTGGTCCTGCCCGGCCTCGCTTCCGGAGCAGTGCTGTCCTTTGCCCGTAGCCTGGGCGAGTTTGGCGCCACTCTCACCTTCGCCGGAAGCCTGCAGGGGGTAACCCGGACGCTGCCGCTGGAAATCTACCTGCAGCGGGAGACGGACGCCGATGCCGCCGTTGCCCTCTCCCTGGTCCTGGTGGC
>DATCVX010000611.1:0-8899 GCA_036566705.1 Arthrobacter sp.
AATGTGTCAGGTTGAAGTCTAGGACTGGCACAAAGGCGTGTTCAGAATCCGGGGAACCGACCCTATGCTGACGGTTTTTGAGTGGCAGTCTGACGTCAGGTTGGGGGTGTGCTTCTCATTGTCAATGAGGCGGATACGCTCGGGTCCCAAGCTGAGCGCAAAATGCATATTTACTGTGTCCTTCAGCATGAAGTCCGGGTAACCAAACATTTCCCAGGACAGCGCGTATTGGGCGTAGCGGGTGACTCCGAAAGTGTCGCGCATCCGGTCGCGAAGTTCACACTCATTCCGTATTCCCGGCGCGGGCTTTTCGCTTCTGTGTTTGTCATTTTTTTGCGACCGTGAACTCTTTGCCGATTTACGCACCGCCTTGGTGAAGTGCGAGCATAGCCTCTGCATGTGACCGGGGCCGGAATGGTTTGGTCATGACGGCATTTGCGAGGCTGCGTTGAGTTCGTCGGCGAGGTCGGCGTAATCGGTGAGGTACAGAGAGCCTTTCGCCCAAGGTGGGGCTTCCGCTTTATGCCGTGAACGCGGTCATCCTTGCTGTTCCGTCGTAGCCGCCCGGGGGCGTTTTCAGGTCGTAGAGGGCGCCGACCGTGGGTGCTACGTCCACCGTGCGTGCCGGTTCCGAGGATGTCTGCCCGCGCCGAACACGGGGATGGCCGCCGGAGATAAAGAAGGGGATGGGCTCGGTGACCGGATGGCCGTGGTTGCCCGGGATGGGGTTTGAAACGACATAGGGATCGGAGAATCTCCAACCGGCCCGGCAAAATGCCACCAGGTCTCCGGCCTGTTCACCGAGCCGCAGCTCCGCAGGAGAGTGCACTGACAGTACTCCAGGGTGAGCCTGGAGCATGGAGCGAATGGTTTCCAGCCCTTCCGCTTTCTGATCCGCGGGACCTGTCCAGTAGATGAGGTCGGCGCCTCCGTTTTGGGCTACGGTGACAGATCCTTCAAGATCAGGACGTTCTTGCAGGATCAGGCCTACCGATACGACGTTGGTCGGCAAGGACCAGTCCATGGAGTGGTCAGCTAGTACCAGGAGGACGCTGGAATCCCATTTGCCCGTGCTCTGGAGATGGTCCACCAGTCTTCCTACCTGCAGGTCGGTGTCAGCCAGGGCGGCGGTGCGCGCGGCCCGCAGCGTGGTACCTGTCAGGTCAGAGTGACCCAGGCGGTCGATGTCGCCGAGATTGGTAAAGACAACATCCGGGTCCGGGCCAGAAATGATTGTCAGCAGGGCGTCCATGGTTGCCGTGTCCGGTGCATGACCTGTCACCGGCAGCAGTGGAGCCGGCTCCCAGCGGTAACTCGCCCGTGTTCCGAATATGCCGTAGAGATACTTCTTACTGAGCACTGATGCCGTCGTGAGGCCCTGCCCCTGCAGCCGGTCAAGGAGTGTGGGAAAGGTAAGGTCGGTTTCCTGGTCCAGATCACGGACAGCGTTTTTGCCGGCATCATAAATGGAGTTGGCCGGAACACCTGATCTGTCCGGGCGCACCCCGGTCATCATCATGACGTGGTTAGGGATGGTCTCCATAACCGGCAGGGACCTGGCTGCCGGGAAGCTGGTGCCCTCACCGCGGAGGGCAGCGAGGCGAGGCGTTAGCTCTGGTGTGATTTCATCCGGCCGGCACCCATCGACCACGAGAACATATGTCCGGGTTCGGGCCGTGGTGCCCGTGATGGCAGGGCTGGCCCAGGAGGTCCCGGGGACCGTCGACAGAAGGACCGCGGCACCTCCAGAGCCGGCCAGACGCAGGAATTGGCGACGGTCCGGTCTCATAGCGCGCCCCCGGTTGCCGGGATTACCCTGCCGGTGCCCGTCGGGACATTGAATGACGTGGACAGGGCAGCAGATGATCCCTGAGCCGTGCGCTCCACGAGAACGTACCAGTCCATCCGCACGCCTGCCGGTGTGACGTCAAGCAGGGAGTACCCGTGTGAGTCGAAGTCGAGGTATTTCACGTGGGGATTGGCTGTCTTGATCGCCGCTTCTACCCCAACGGACGTTGTTCGTGGCGGCACATCGAGGATGTCGTCCAGGTTGTCGCTGGTCACCGAGGTGCACACGAGCTCGGCGGCAACCGATTCTCCCGTGACGGGGTAAGTCAGGGGATCCGCCGGAAGGTCACAGGCCCACCCGGAATGTATGTCGCCGGTCAGGAAGACGGCGTCTTTGATTCCATTGTCCCGAAGGTGCCGGATAACGCGGCTGCGGTCTGCTTCGTAGCCGTCCCACTGATCCACGTTATAGGGGATGCCATCAACCGTGGTTCCGCCCATGAGTTTTTGGACGCCGGCTATTTCAGGCGCGCTGAGGGTCGATGGTATCCGTACGGGTGCGATCATGACCGGGTTACCGACCAGCTTCCACTGCGGGCCACTGCTCGTGAGATTGTCCAGCAGCCAATCCATTTGGGCGGCGCCGGTGATGGTCCGATCAGGACTGTCAATGGCGGTGTCCACAGCGTTTGCAGCTTGCTGGCTGCGGTAGGAGCGGAGGTCAAGCATTGACAGGCTGGCCAAGGCTCCGAAGTCAAGACGACGGTACAGAGGGCTTCCCGGTTCGTACCGGACTGGCATCCACTCGGAGTAGGCCTGGCTGGCGGCAGCGCGCCGGTTCGCCCACATGCCCTCCATGCCTTCGGTGTGGTTCTCCGCTCCGCCGCTCCAGGCGTCATTGGCCGCTTCGTGGTCGTCCCAGGTAACGACAAAAGGGGCTGCCGCGTGCAGGGACTGCAGATCAGGATCGGTTTTGTACTGTGAGTGCCTGCGCCGATAGTGGGTAAGAGTGGTCATTTCGACCGCGGGGTCGTGTGGGCGCACCACGACGTCCCGGGCCTGGTATTCACCAGGGGCGTACTCGTAGACGTAATCGCCCAAATGGAGGATGGCGTCAAGGTCACCCCTCTGCGTCAAATGACGGTAGGAACTGAAGTACCCGGCTTGGTAGTTGGCGCAGGAGACGACGCCGAAGCGCAGCCTGTCCACCGGGACCCCAGCCGCCGGCGCAGTTTTGGTGCGGCCGACGGCTGACGCAACCCCGACCAAAATGAATCGATACCAATATGCTGTCCCAGGCCTGAGCCTGTCGGCGATGACCTTAACCGTGTGGTCGCGCTCGGGGCCGGTCTTCACCGAGCCTTTCGAAACGACTTTGCGGAAATCGGGGTCCGCGGCTACCTCCCACGCAACAGAAACTCCCGGACCGACACCGGAACCGGGTGTGGCCTGCTGGGTGGGGGTCACACGGGTCCATAAAAGAACGCTGTCGGGGTATGGGTCGCCGGAGGCAACCCCATGCGCAAACACCGGGTCCACTGCGTGGGCGGGCTGGGAGGCGAGCGGCGCGGCACCGGCCACGACTGTGGCTATGCCAGCCGTGCGCAGCACCTCACGACGGGTGAGCGACCGACCGTACTGACGAGTAACAAAAGGCATGTACTCCAGTATCCACATCCATCAAGCTGCTCCTGCCGGAGTTTGCCCAGGATTCACTCGGGCGGCACCAAGTGTTCTTGACCGACGGTCTTACTCGGCTCCTTGAAGTCCCGCTGCTGGAGCTACCTGCTCCAAAATCTCGATGACCCTCGGTTCAGCGGGGCTGGCCTCCAGCGTGCTGAGACCAGAAACCAGCCCCGCCTTTCTTGGCACCTGCCCCGGGGGACAAAACACAAATCTTCCCCCTCCAGCAAGGAAGAGCGGATCCCGTCGCATCATCATCTGGCCTTGCAGCCCTTCGAAACAACGACTTTTAGGTGAACAAAAAGTTGACCGCTGCCGGAGGATACCTGATGGTGTCCGTAGCCGCCGAGCGTGGGCTAGCCTTGCCGGGCTAATAAAACCAGACTTGTACCAAGCTCGCCCCCGCAAACTCTCGCGATGGGCGTCATTGAAGAAGTGCGGGCCCTTCGCGATGTTGTGGACCGGCTCGCCGAAAAGTACCCGGCAGTGTCACGGAAACACATCGAAGACATCGTCGAGCAAGAGCACCGCTTGACACCGGCAGGGTGCGGGACTACGTCCCAATTCTTGGTCGAGCATGCCGTCGGGGATCGGCTGCGACAGTAGCCACACCCATCGCGGCGCTTCCCCGCCCAGATGCCAGGAAGCCCCCGCCCCTTGGGGGCAGGGGCTTCCAGCGCCCTGGCTAGTGGTCAGCTTGATGCGGTTGCAGATGCACCAGGAATGAGGGTGTACTGCTTGGGCAATTTCAGGGACCGCTCGGCCATAACTTCCCGCAGGCGGTTCGGGTAGTCGGTGATGAGCCCGTCCACTCCGGCGTCCATGAGGGCGCGCATCGTCGGTTTGTCATCGACGGTCCACGGGATGACCTGCATGCCCTTGGTGTGGGCGCGGGTGACCATGTCTGCGGTCACGTAGGGCATGTAGGCGGGGTCGGTGACGGTGCCGTTTTGCGGTGTGCCGTGGACGGGGGAGATGGCGTCGAAGCCGAGTGAGGCTGCGGAGTCCACGAGGTCGCCGCCGAAGTCGTCCGAGTCGATGCCGCCCAGCCAGGGTGAGGCGCCGGGCTGGCCGGCCTGCAGGAAGTCCTTGTTGGTCAGGGCCACAGTGCGGATGCCGGGCTGGCGTTCCTTGACCAGGCGCAGGGCGCCCCAGTCGAAGCTCTGGATGGAGACCCGCTCGGCCATGTGCGCGGCGTTGATCTCCCGCAGGGCCACGTCCACGAACTGTTCCCGGGGAGCGGTCTGCTCGGGGGCTCCCGCTTCGACTTTGGTCTCGATGTTGAACTTGACCTGGCTGGCCCGGTAGCGGTTCGCAAGGTCGAAGACCTCAGCCAGCGTGGGCATCTTCGCGCCGGGAGAAGCCTGCTGGCCAGGGAACTGCGGCAGGGTGAGCGAGCCGCAATCCAGGCTGCGGACCTGGTCGAAGGTGAGGTCCTTGATGTATTTGCCGACATAGGGGAAGGACGGGTCCCCGGGAGTGACGGGGGCGGTGTCCTGACACTTCTGACCGCTGATCTTGCGGTCGTGGGTGATGACTTCGCGGCCGTCCTTGGTGATCTGCAGGTCCAGTTCGAGCGTGGATACGCCCGTCGCGATGCCTTTGGCGAAGGAGGCGAGGGTTGATTCGACGGTCAGGCCAAGGCCTCCCCGGTGGGCCTGGACATCAAAGTGGTTGTCGGTGCCGTTGGGATTGGTGTCGGCGGCCTGGGCCGGGAGGGATGTTCCCAGGGCGAGGCCGGCGGTGATGGCGGCCGCGGTCAGCAGCTTCGTGTATTTCATGGATTCTCCAAGTGTTTCTGTGATGGGTAGGGCCTGTGCCGGGTTACGGCTAGCGGCCCGCGAGCAGGAGGAGAGCGTCGCCGACAGGACGTTCCCCGATGGCGTCCGAGGGGGAGTTCACGACTTGGCCGCCCTGGACCATGGTGGTGGATCCTCCGCCGTCGAGGTTGATGGCGTTGACCATCCCCAAGGACCGTGCGACATCGGCGGATTCTTTGTTGCTCAGCCCCAGGCTGGTGGTCTGGCGGCCGTCGGCGGTGACCAACAGGGTGCGGCCTTGGGCGTCGACCCCGGCGATGGTGCGGGGGTTGCGTTTGTGGACCCAGCCGTAGAAGAAGCTGTTGTTGTCGTTGGCGCGGACCATCCCGTCGCGTTTGGCGGTGATGTTCAGCTGGCCGTTTTGGACCAGGGTGGGGCCGCCGTTGACGACATCAGTGCTGGATCCAGCCTTCAGGGCCTTACCGTCTTCGTCGAGCAAATCCGTGTTGACCTTCAGCTTTCTGCCCGGGACGGCCAGGGCGGCGAGTTTGTCGACGTCCGAGCCGATGGCCTGTACGGTCTGACCGCCTGCGGGGACCCCGGTGCCGCGGGTGTGGTTGACTGCGGTGACGGTGCCATGGGTGTCCAGGATGACTTCGAGTCCGGGCCCGGCCGGGGTGGTGGGGCCGAACTCGGGGGTGAAGGCGACGATTTCGTCGGCGTCGGTGCAGGTGAAGTCGTGCAGCGGCAGGTTCGTGGGGGTGTCATTGGTGCCGCCGCAGTTGCGGATGAGCCCGGGGACCCGGTTGATTCCGTCCAGGGGTAGTTCAGCCTGACCTGGTGCGGTGACCGTGCCGTGCCAGTGCAGACGCTGGATGGAGGTGCCGTTCTTATCCAGGACGAGGGAGGGCCGATCACCGACGGGTTCGCTGAGGACCTTGCCATCATGTACTGCCGCTCCGGCGGGGTCGCCGGGGGCGCCTGCTGCGGGGTCCATGGTGAAGAACCCGCCGTTGACGGCTGCCAGAGCGCCGGCGGCAGCGGAGAGCTGGCTGGTGGTTTCGCGGTCCTCGAGGTTCGGTCCGAAGGAGGAGGTGAGGTCGCCGCGGAATTCCTTCGGGTCAATGGTCAGCACCTGCAGGTTCCAGGGGCCGCGGTCGTTTTCGCTGGTACCGGCGTCGCCGTCCCAACCGGTGTAGATTACCGAGGCTTTGTAGCCGGCGGCCTTGATCTGGTTGACGGTGGCGGAGCCGTCGGCCTTGGCTCCGAACTGGCCCACGCGGACGCGGTAACCGAGGTCCCCGCCGGCGTCGGCCAGCTGGGGTGACTGTACGTGCTCAACCCTGGCCGTAACACCGGCGGCGGTGAGCTTGTCGGCGACCATCTGGGCCTGCGCCTGGGTGGACAACGCGGAAGCGGGGGCATCGGGGTCGGGCGACGTGGACGGGACCGCCACTTCGGCGGTCCAGAAGAAGTCCTGGTTCGGGGCGCCCCGGGTGATCGTGGTCCGGGTCAGGCCCGGGGCCAATATGGCCACGTTCCGCATCTCGGGCAGGTCCTGCGCACCGAGATCCAGATGGGCGGATAGTGATGGTGCGGCAGCCTGCTGATCCGGGGACGGCGCCGTGGGGGCTGCGGTGGAGGCGCCTGCCGGGGTGAGGAAGGCGAAGGGGAGGGACACGGCCAGTGCGGTGATAACCGCGCGGCGGTGACGATGATTGGGGGTGATCATGATTATCGACACTAAAGCGCCGTGAAGTCAGAGTTGGCTCCCACCCACTGCGGTTCTACATGGCTTCCGCAACTGTTCATCACCTGTTCGAGAAACCGTCTCCAGATATTCCTGCCCGGCACCGTAACCTCCGAGGAGTCGTCACCCTGGAGCAGCGCGGGGGCTCTGTGCTGGAAACGAGCAACGCGGGCCAGGAACATGTTGGCAACCGTTCGGCGGCGGCATCGGTCGTATCGATGGCCTCAGAGATGGCAGATACTGCTGTATCTGATGCAACACGCAGGGTTCTACTTGACATAATCACGTTCGGCCAGTCGCAGTCCAGGCGCGTCGGCTCAAAGAGTGAAGAGCCGACGGCGGCAAGGTGATTGCCGCCGTCGACCCTTCCTGGGAACTTCCGGCTTTCAGCTGATGGGGAGCAGCGGCCTAAGTGGCTTTGGAGTCCGCCATCTGGTCTTCAGCGGGGGTGGCCTGCACGGCGGAGCCCGCCGACGGGTGCGCCGCGACGGCCGCGGCGTGCTCGGCCAGCACTCCCGTTTGGTGCCGGATCTTCAGGCGGTACAGCAGTGCTCCGCCCACCGTGACGGCGGCAACGAACAGCACGCCGCCCCACTGCAGGTACCACTCGAACGGCGGCACCGAGTTGTAGATCTCCGGGCGCGGCCACACCAGGTTCAGTGTCATGGCGCCGCCCCACAGGACCGCGAGAATGTTCACGGGCAGTCCCCATTTGCCCATGCTGAATCCGGGCTCGGAGCTGTCTGCGGCGAGCGGCCACTTCCGTGAGAGCCGGTTGCGCAGCATGGGCACCGTAACCAGGAGGTAGGACAGGTAAATCAGCACGATGCTGATGCTGGACATAATCGTGAAAATCGCCGGCTGCATGACGTTGATCAGCAGTGGCATCACGGCCAGGACGCCGATGACGATGGCCGCAACAGTAGGGGTTCGCCGGACCGGATCGACTTTGCTCAGTTGCCGGCTGAACGGCAGGTTGTTGTCCCGTGCCATGGCGAACATCATCCGGATGGCGGCGGCATGGACGGCCAGGGTGCAGACCACCACGGCCACCACGATGCACGCAAGGAAGGCCTTGCCGAAAGGCCCGCCCAGGACGGAAAGCACGATGTACTGCAGGCCGCCGTCGGCAGATCCCACCTTGGGATCCGCCAGGTCCGGCGCAGCAAGGATGCCAAACAGCAGGATCAGGCCGCCTAGCACGAACGAGGCCGTAATGGCCCGCAGGATGGCCTTGGGCGCCGTCCGTTTGGGGTCCTTTGTTTCCTCCCCAAGCGAGCTGGCCGTGTCAAAGCCGTACATAACGTAGCCGGAAGCCATGGCGCCGATAAGGAAAACGCCGAAGAAGCCGAGGTCGTGGCCTTCCCCGAAGCCGGCGGTGTCGAAGAAGACCTCAGGGCCGCGCACCACGTGCCAGCCCAGAGCGAGGATCAGGAGCACGGCTGCGCTCAGCTCCACGAAGACCCCGATGCTGTTGATCCGGGTCATGAGCTTTACGCCGAACGCGTTGATAAGGGTGGAGATGGTGATCATGATGCTGGCCAGCACCACGCCGTTCATGGCGAAGTCGTAAGGACCGGTGCCGTCACCGACGAACTGGAAACCGGACCAGAGCTGGGGCAGGGTGAGCTGCAGGGCAAGTGCCACGGAGCCTAGCGCCACGATGGAGGAAAGCATCAGCAGCCAGCCGGCCAGCCACGCCGAGGTTCCGGATGCGAGCCGTTTGGCCCAGTTATAAACCGATCCCGCAACGGGGTAGCGGCCGGCCAGCTCGGCAAAACACAGCGCCACCATCAGCTGGCCGACGAAGACAATGGGCCAGGACCAGGCATATGCCGGGCCGGCCATGGAAAAACCAAAGTAGAACAGTTGAAAAACGCCGGTGAGGATGGAGATGTAGCTGACGCCTGCGGCGAAG
>DATCVX010000612.1:0-1544 GCA_036566705.1 Arthrobacter sp.
GACGTGCTCGGTTTCACGAAGCGCCATGACATCCCCCTCGGCGATGACTTTTGGCTCACCGTTGTATCACCCGAAGCCCCTGATGGTCCTGAGCTGCTTCTGGAACCGTCGGGTCACCCGGCTGTAAAGCCGTACCGGGACGCCCTTGCCGAAGACGGCATCCCGCTCGCTCAATTCGCTGTGGCGGACATCCAGGCCGAGCACGCCAGGCTGACCGGCAAGGGCGTGGTGTTTACGCAGCCGCCGACTGACATCGGCACCGCTGTCGTGGCCGTCTTTGACGACACGTGCGGCAACCTCATTCAGCTCATCGAAATGAAGCGGGACGAGAACCACGCCGACGCCCGCTGAGGGATGGCGACGCGGGCTGCCTTCGCACGGTTCTTCGCTGGTCCCGCCACGCTTCATCACACCAGCAGCTTCGCCACCAGCTCGCCTCGGCTGCCCACGCCCACCTTCCCGAAGAGCGCCTTCAGGTGGTCATGTACGGTGTGCGGGGAGATGAACAGGTGCCGGGCGATGTCCGCCGTCGGGCTTCCGGACAGGACCTCCAGGCAGACGTCCCGCTCCCGGGCCGTGGCCCCGTAGGCCGCCAGCAGCAGGCTGACCAGGTCGTGGGTGGTGGCGGGTTCCACCGTGACCACCATCTGTTCGGGGTCGTCGCCGGTGATAAGGCGGCTGGCCTGCAGCACCACCCAGGTGCCGCCGGCGTCGCGCATCCTGGCCCGCGCCGTCCCGGACGGCGCTGCTCGCGCCTGCGCCACCGCGGCATACAGCGTCATGCTGAACCGGCCGGGCGCCGCGTCCTCCACTTCGGCCAACCAAGAGGTGGCGGCGGGAGTGGCGGCCTGCAGCTCACCGTGCGGTCCGGCCAGGACAATGACGGGCCCGACGGCGGCGGGCCGGGCCGGGTGGGCTGCCCTCACCGCGATCCTGCTGGCGGCCGCGAGCGTCGCCGTCACGGCGGCCAGGAATTCCATCTCGCGGTCGGTGAAGTCGTGCCCGGCCTCGCGGAACAGGCTGCCGACTCCCCAGCACGCGTTATCCACCCGGAACGCCGCGCGCAGCTCGTGGTCCAGGCCGAGCGGCCGCAGCAGGTCGTTGATCCGGATGCTGCGGACCACGTCCCGGTGCGGGGCATCGGAAATCCGGGCGACCGGCCGCGGGCGCCGCAGCAGCTCAACGAACGTGTTGGGTTCCCGGCCGGCGTACTCCGACTCCGCGAAACGGGCGGCATGCTCGTCCGTCACCGGCCACTGCCGCCAGTTGGTCACGGACGCCATGCCCAGAGTGTCCGGGTCGACGGCGGCCCAGCAGGCCTGTTCGAAAGGAACCGTCTGCCGCACCACCGACATGGCCGACGCATAAAGGTCTGCCACGTCCAGTCCGCTGGCGGCCAGGGCGGCGATCTCCCGCCGGGCACGCTCGGCGCGCTCCTCCCACATAGATCCAGTATCCGGCCGGACGGGCGGTGCGCAATCCCCCAGACCGGGGATTGAGGGCGTCTCCCCAAACCCCCGGTGAGGGGATCGCGGCGGCGCGTT
>DATCVX010000613.1:0-4607 GCA_036566705.1 Arthrobacter sp.
CGTTGGCCGGAAGGTCCTTAACATGGCTGGTAATCCGGCGGACGGTCCCGGGCACGGCGGCATCGAGCAGCCGCAGCAGGTCAATCCGCGAAATACCGAACATCTCGCCGGCGTCGACGGTGACCCACGGCTCACCCCCGGCGTTCCGGACCGACGCCCTGCCAAGCACAGGGCTTGCCGCGCGCGCCTCCTCCAGGATCCCCAGCCGCGCCAGCGCCCGCTGGGCGTTAGGCCACATCCCCAGCGCGGTGCCGACTGTGGGCATTTCCGGCCGCTTTTCGTAAACGGTCACGTGGAACCGCTCCGGGTCCAGGGAGGCAGCCAGTGCCAGCCCGGCAATTCCTCCGCCAACGATCGAGATCGCTTCCATGGGCGCCATAATACTACTTTTGTAGTGACCGGAAAAGGTCAATTACACTGGGCGCATGCCTGACCGCCGGACCCGACTGATGGATGCAGCCCTGGCAGTGGTGGCCGATCACGGCCTGAAGGGCCTCACCCACCGGGCCGTGGACGCCGCGGCGCAACTGCCCCAGGGGACGACGTCCAACTACTACCGGAACCGCGCCTCCCTCATCGAAGCGGTGCTGGACCGCCTGCTGGAGCTTGACGCCGCACTCCTGGAGGAACAGGGGCCCGCCGGTCCGCCGAAGGACATTGAGGAGCTGGCAGCCCAACTGGCTGCCATGCTGCTGGCGCTGGCCGGGCAGCACGCGGGTCTCACCCGTGCCCGCCTGACCCTGTCCCTGGACAAGCCCGAGGCGGTGACTGCCGGCCATTTCCGGCTGGTGGGAAGCCTGGAGCAAGCACTGGCCGCCTTAGGCGTTGCAGACGCAGCGGCCCGGGCACGGGACCTCGCCGACTATGGCGACGGCGTGCTGCTCCACCTGCTCACGGTGAGGCGGGATGAGCAGCCTGACGCTGCCGCCATTGCCGCGGCCATCCGGCGGCTGCTGGCCCCCTGAGGGGCAGGCCCGCTGCTACCGGGCGCCGGGCCAGCCCGTGTACGCCTCGGCCAGGTAGGCCATGCCATGCCGGGAGGAGACCACGGAGTTCAGTTCGCCCAGCTGGCGGGCGCGGGAGAAGTCATCCGCATCCGCCGGCGTGTGCAGCATGGTGGTCATCCAGTAGGAGAACTGCTGGGCCTTCCACACCCGCTCCAGGGCACGGTCGCTGAAGGTGTCCAGCAGCTGGGTGGAGCCGGAGTTGTAGTAGCTGTCCAGTCCTTCGAAGAGCACCTTGACATCGTGGATGGCCAGGTTCAGGCCCTTGGCGCCGGTGGGCGGAACGGTGTGCGCAGCGTCGCCGGCCAGGAACAGGTTGCCGTGGCGCATGGGGGTGTGCACAAAGCTGCGGAACGGCAGGACCATCTTGTCGATGACCGGGCCCTCCTTGAGTTCAAAGCCGTTGCCGTTGACCCGGCTGCGGAATTCCGCCCAGATCCTGTCGTCGTCCCAGTCGGCCACGTTCTCCTTGGGATCGCACTGGAAGTACATCCGCTGCACGGTCTCGGTCCGCTGGCTGATCAGGGCAAAGCCGTTGGCGGAGTTGGCATAGATCAGCTCATCGGCACTGTGCGGGGCCTCGGCCAGGATGCCGAACCAGGCGAACGGGTACTCGTGGAAGTACCACTTCCGGCTGGCTTCGGGGATCTGGAACCGGCAGTGGCTGCGGGAACCGTCCGCACCCACCACGAATTCGGCCTGGATCTCGTATTCCACGCCGTCGGCGTCGGTGAACCACACCTTCGGCTTGCCTTCGAGGTCATGGACGCCGGTGTCCGTGACGCTGTAGCGGACGTCGCCGCCGTCGGCCTTCCTGCGGGCGGCGAGGTCCAGGAAGACGTCCGTCTGCGGGTAGAGCCAGACGGATTCCCCCACAAGGTCCTTGAAGTCGATCCGGTGGCTTTCGCCGTTGAACCGCAGTTCGATGCCGTCATGGCGGTCGCCGTCCCGCAGTACCCGGTCCGAGACTCCGCTGTCCACGAGCAGGTTGACGGTGCCGTGCTCCAGGATTCCGGCGCGGACTGTTTCGGAGATGTCCTTGTGGCTTCGGACCTCGATCACCGTTGACTCTATGCCGGCCTTGGCCAGCAGGTGGGAAAGCATCAGCCCGGCGGGACCGGCGCCCATGATGGCCACCTGGGTGGTGATGATTTTGCGTGCTGCCATGGCGTGCTCTCGCTTCGTTGCGGGGCCCTTGGTGATTGTGGGCCTGGTGGGTGCGTCTGGCTATCAGTGTGCAACCGGAGGCGTGACAGGCGTAACATCAATTCCATTCAGCGGAAGATGGGCTTGGCATGTTTTAGTCACCCAGGCGCCGGGCGATGCCCCGCGCGGCAGTCTGCAGCGCGGGGACCAGCGCCTGCAAACGCATCTCCCGCAAAGGAACCACGACGCCGAGTGCCGCCACCGCGCGCTGCCTCCCGTCAAGCACCGGCACAGCGATGCCCCACGTGTCCGGATCCACCACGCCGGCCAGCTGCGCGAAGCCCTGGAGGGCAGTTTCGCTGAGCAGTCCGCGCACGGCATCCCGGGTTACTTTTCCGGCCGGGTCCGAAAACTGGTCGAGGTATTGACCCTGCAGCGTTTTCCCCTGGTGGGCCATCAGGGCGAGCCCGGCGGAGGAGATGTGGACGGGCATCCTTCCCGCCACCCTGGCCCGGTTGGCCACGGATCCGCGGTGCGACAGCCGTTCCACAAAGAGCGCTTCCCAGCCGTCCAGGACGGCCAGGTTCACGTTCTGGTTCAGGACCTGCTGGATGTCCTCCATGAATGGCATGGCGGCCTGCCGGAGCGCCAACGTGGGTGAGTTGCGGTTCACCAGCTCCCACAGCCGCAGCCCCAGCCGGACGGTTCCGCCAGCCCCGGTCTCGAGCAGGCCGTGGGCGGCCAGCTGCCGGACCAGCCGGTGCGCGGTGGTGAGCGGGAGCTCCGCGCGGGCGGCCAGATCGGACAGCTGGAGGCTGCTGACCCCTTCGGGGAAGGCGGAGATCACCCGCACCACACGGTCCACCACGGAATCCCCCGAGACTGAATTGGCCATGACCCATCGCTTCCATTGAATGGTTAAACTTGTCCCAGATTACACTCCCCGGTGATACAACTCTCAGTGAGGGTTGCACTGCCGCGCCCGCGGCCCGGGTGCCGCACGATTTTCCATCCACGATGTACCGAGGTTTTGCCATGCCAATGACGCCAGTTCAACACCGCTCCAAATGGCCCGTGTGGCTTTGCTGGCTGGCCATGGTCCTTGACGGCTTCGACCTTGTGGTCCTGGGCACCGTCATCCCCACGCTGATCAAAACCCAGGACCTGGGCTTCGACGCCGTGGGCGCCACATATGCCGCAACGATCTCGCTGGTGGGTGTGGGGATCGGGGCGCTCTTCATCGCTCCGCTGTCCGACCGGTTCGGCCGGCGCCGGCTCCTGGTGGCCTGCGTCCTTTGGTTCTCCATCTTCACCATCGCGGTGGTGTTCGCCCCCAATGTTGCCGTCTTTGGCATTTTCCGTCTCCTGGCCGGGCTGGGCCTGGGCGCCTGCCTGCCCGCGGCACTTGCCTACATGAACGACTACGCCCCGGCAGGCAACGCCGGCAAGTCCACCACCCGCACCATGACCGGCTACCACGTGGGCGCCGTGGCTACGGCGTTCCTGGCCATCCTGGTGGTGCCGGACTGGCGGATCATGTTTGTGGTGGGCGGCCTGGCCGGCTTCGCCCTGGTGCCGTTCCTGTGGTTCAAGCTCCCCGAAACCCTGCCCCCGGTACATGCACACGCAGCGGCCAAGTCCCCCGGGGAAGCGGCGCAGGAACAGCCAGCGGAACCCGCCGCCGTCGAACAGCGCGCAAGCTTCCGCGACCTCACCAAAAAGCCCTACCCGCTGGTGGCCGTGGCCATTGCCGTCGCCTCCTTCATGGGACTCCTGCTCGTGTACGGCCTGAACACCTGGCTGCCGCAGCTGATGGCCGCCGCGGGCTACACCGTCATTACCGGCCTGGTGCTGCTGCTGGTTCTGAACGTTGGCGCCGTGGTTGGCCTCGTGGTGGCCGGCATCCTCGCCGACAAGCACGGCACCAAGAAGATCGTCCTGCTGTGGTTCGGCCTCTCCGCCGTGCTGCTGGCCATCCTCAGCGTCAGGATCCAGAGTGAGCTGCTGCTCAACGCCGCGGTGTTCGTCACGGGAGTGTTTGTGTTCAGCTCCCAGGTGCTGGTCTATGCCTGGGTCAGCCAGCTGTTCCCGGCCCGGCTCCGCGCTACGGCCCTGGGCTTCGCGGCCGGCGTGGGCAGGTTCGGCGCCATCATGGGTCCGGCCGTCACCGGAGCGCTGGTTGCCGCGGGCATCGCCTACCCATGGGGGTTCTACGCGTTCGCCGCCGCGGCCGTCATCGCCGCCGTGGCGCTGGTGACCGTCCCGCACACCATCACCCCGGCACCTTCCCAAGCCGCCGCCGTCGGGCAGTCCACGAACCTGCCGGGCAAGTAGCCGGGCGTCACGCCTGCCGGAGCCGCCGCCAGATGGTGGGCGCCACCACCACGGCAATGCCGACGGCGGCACCGATGACGGTCTCGATGATGCGGTCCCGGAGCAGGATGGCCGGGGAGGCCG
>DATCVX010000614.1:0-13976 GCA_036566705.1 Arthrobacter sp.
CCGGACTGGACCGCGTGGGACTTCACCACCGACGTCGGCTGGGATCCCGCCGACGCCTACAGCTACAAAACATTCACCACGCCGCAGGCGGTGCGCAACCAGGCGCTGCACTTCACGGGCCCGGGTGTCCTGCGGGTGGAGGAGCCGGCGTCGTAGTTTCCTGAACTGCTTAAGGCAGAATGCCCCGGCTCCCTTTGTGGGAGCCGGGGCATTTTCGCATTCAGTGTTGTTTGGTGATCAGTGTTACTTGGTGATCGGGCCCAGTACCGGATCGTCCACGTAGGCCGTCTTCACATTCGCGGCAGTCACGATTGTCGGCGGCAACAGGTAGGCCGGAACGCGCTTGAACTCGTTCTTGTAGTTGCGGTTGTCGTTGATCTCCAGGGCAAGGCCCTGCTGGAGGTCCTTGACCATGGTGATGGTGTGTTCGACGATCTTGCGGGTGTCCTTGTTGATGGTGGAGTACTGCTCGCCGGCCATGATGGACTGGACGGATGCCACTTCGGAGTCCTGCCCGGTCACCACAGGGACGGACTTGCCGGCACTCTTGTTGGACGTGATGATTGCACGGGCGAGCGTGTCGTTGGGCGACAGCACTCCGTCCAGTTCACCAGACGCGTAGCTGCCCGAAAGCAGTGTGTCCATCCGGCGCTGGGCATTTTCCGCTTTCCAGTCCTGGGTGACCGCTTGCTGGAAATCGGCCTGGCCGGAAACCACCTTCAGGGTGCCGTCGTCGATCTTTGGCTTCAGCACGCTCATGGCGCCGTCGAAGAAGACCTTCGAGTTGGCATCGTCGGGGGAACCTGCGAAGAGCTCGATGTTGTACGGGCCCGGCTTCTTGGCCTGCATGCCTTCCAGCAGGGCCTGGCCCTGCAGTTCACCGACCTTGAAGTTGTCGTATGCCACGTAGTAGTCAATCGCCTTGGTGTTGGTCAACATGCGGTCGTAGGCGATGATGACCGCGCCGGCGTCCTTGGCCTGCTGCAACTGGGTTCCCAGCTGGGCGCCGTCCACGGCGCCAACCACAATCACTTTGGCACCCGAGGTGATCATGGTGGAGATCTGGTTCTGCTGTTCGGACACGCCGTTGTTGGCGAACTGTACGTTGGGCTTGAAGCCGGCCGAGGAAAGTCCATCGTTGAACAGCTTCTCTGCCAGCGTCCAGTTCTCGCTGGTCTTCTTCGGAAGGGCGACGCCGATCAGGGAGTCCTGCGGGAATCCGGACAGGGCGGTTCCTGCCTTGGCGGCTTCGGCGTCCACGTCGGACCGGCCGCACCCTGTCAGGGAGAGCGTTGCGACGGCCGCGAGGACGGTCAGGGTCTTTGCGATTTTACGCATATGAGTTTCTCTTTCTGGGTCCAAAGGCAGCCGGGGGTGCCGGCCGCCGTCGCGGGCTATTTTGACTCGGCTGGTTCTGCGGGAGTGATGATCTCGGAGGTCTTGGCAATCTCCTTATCCGGTGTGGGCGGCTGGTTGGAGCGCAGGCCGTTCATCAGCATCCCGATGATGGAGCGCCGCCCCTGGCTCTTGTTGTAGACGTCGATGGCCACGGCGATCAGCAGCACCAGGCCCTTGATGATCGACTGCATATCGGCGCCTACGCTCAGCAGCTGCAGGCCGTTGTTCAGCACCGCCATGACAAGGCCGCCGACGATGGACCCGATAACGGTGCCGACGCCGCCGCTGACTGCTGCGCCGCCGATGAAGACGGCGGCAATGGCATCAAGTTCCCAGCCCACGCCATCAGCGGGTCCTGAGCTGGTGGACCGGGCCACAAACATCATGCCGGCCAGCGCGGCCAGGATGGACATGTTCATCATGACCAGGAAGTTGACCTTCTTGGACTGCACACCTGAGAGCTCCGCGGCGTGGCGGTTGCCACCGACGGCGTAGACGTGGCGGCCAAGGATGGTCTTGCTGGTGATGAAGACATAGAGCGCCACCAGGCCCACGAGGATCAGGCCGGAGACGGGGAACGAGGTCCCGTAGCGTCCCGTCGAGAACAGCCAGGTCACATAGAGGACTGCGCCGGCTAGCAGGACCAGCCGGGTGACGGGTACCCAGATCGGATCCACCGTGGCACCGGTGCGGGCTTCGATGCGGCGGTTGCGGAACTCCAGGAGCACCACCACCGCAATCAGCAGGAAACCGAGGATGACGGTGGGGGCGTTGTAGCGGGCGAAGTCGCCTATTTCGGGCAGGAAGCCGGCGCCCATGACACGGAATTCGTCCGGCACCGGCACTGTGAGCGACTTGCCAACAAACTGGTTGAGGCCGCGGAAAAGCAGCATGCCTGCCAGCGTGACGATGAAGGCGGGAATCCCCACGTAGGCCACCCAGAACCCTTGCCACGCACCGATCACTGCGCCAAGCACCAGGCCAAGGAGGATGCCGAGGTACCAGGGGATACCCCAGTCCCGCATGGCAATTGCCACTACGATGCCCACCGCAGCGGCGACAGAACCGACAGAAAGGTCGATGTGGCCGGCGATGATCACCAGCACCATGCCAATTGCCAGGACCAGGATGTAGGAGTTGCCGTTGAACAGGTTGATCATGTTGGTGGGCGTCAGGACTTTACCGCCGGTGAATAACTGGAAGAACAGCACGAGCGCCACGAGGGCAATGATCATGCCGAACTGGCGGGTGTCACCGCCGAAAATCCTTTTGAGTGCTTTCATAATTGTTCCGTCCTCGGGCTTATGCGGTTTGTGCGGTGGGGGCGGCGTTGTTGCCGGCGCGGGTGGCTGAGGTCATCAGGCGCATCAGGCTTTCCTGGGTGGCGTGTTCCTTGTCCAGCACTCCCGTGATGGCACCCTCAAAGATGGTGTAGATCCGGTCCGACAGGCCGAGCAGCTCGGGCAGCTCGGAAGAGATCACGATGACTCCCTTACCTTGGCTGGCCAGCTGCTGGATGATGCCGTAGATCTCGTACTTTGCGCCGACGTCGATTCCGCGCGTGGGCTCGTCAAGGATGAGGAGGTCCGGGCCGGTGAACATCCATTTGGCCAGCACCACCTTCTGCTGGTTGCCGCCCGAGAGTTTCGACACGCCTTCATTGACCGTGGGCGCCTTGGTCCGAAGGCTCTTGCGGTAATCCTCGGCCACCGTGAATTCCTTCCGCTTGTCCACCACGAGTCCCTTGGTGATGGCCTTGAGGTTGGCTGAGACAGTGGTCGTCTTGATGTCGTCCAGCAGGTTCAGGCCGAGGCTCTTGCGGTCTTCGGTGACGTACGCCAGTCCCGCTTTAATGGCCTGCGGGACGTTCCGGAGATGGATTTCCTTGCCGTTCTTGAAGATCTGCCCGGAAATGAAGTTCCCGTACGAGCGCCCGAAGAGGGAGCGGGCAAGTTCGGTACGGCCTGCGCCCATAAGCCCGGCGAAGCCGACGATCTCGCCCCGGCGCACGGTGAAGCTCGAGTTCTTGCAGACGAGCCGGTCTGGTACCTGGGGGTGCCCGACAGTCCAGTTGCGGACCTCGAACAGCACCTCGCCGATCTCCGGGGTGTGCTCCGGGAAGCGGGACTCAAGGGAGCGGCCCACCATCCCTTTGATGATCCGGTCTTCGTCCACACCGTCGGCCACGATGTTAAGCGTTTCCACGGCTTTACCGTCGCGGATGATGGTGATCTCGTCCGCGATCTGTTCAATCTCGTTGAGCTTGTGGGAAATGATGATGGATGTGATGCCCTTGGCTTTGAGGCCGAGCATCAGGTCCAGCAGGTGCTGGGAGTCGGATTCGTTCAGGGCGGCGGTGGGCTCGTCCAGGATGAGCAGTTTCACCGACTTGTTCAGGGCCTTGGCGATTTCCACGAGCTGCTGCTTGCCGACGCCGATTTCCTTGACCGGGGTGTCCGGATCCTCGCGAAGGCCCACCCGGGCCAGGAGTTCGATGGAGCGCTTGCGCGCCTCTCCCCAGTTGATCACGCCGCGGCGTGCGGGCTCATTGCCCAGGAAGATGTTCTCCATGATGGACAGTTCCGGGATGAGTGCCAGTTCCTGGTGGATGATGACGATGCCCGCGTGCTCACTGGCGCGGATGTCCTTGAACTGCTGGACTTCGTTCTGGTAGACGATGTCGCCGTCGTAGCTGCCGTACGGGTAGACGCCGGACAGCACCTTCATGAGCGTGGATTTGCCGGCGCCATTCTCACCGCAGATGGCGTGGATCTCGCCGGCTTTGACCCGGAGACTGACCTCCGACAGCGCCTTTACGCCGGGGAACTCCTTGGTGATGGAGCGCATCTCGAGGATTACTGGATCACTTTGCGTGGTTTGGGACGTCATATGCCCTTACGCCTCCAATGACTTCGTTGTCCGTCCCCGCAAACCGCGGGGCCGTCTGATGAAAAAGTAAACTGGATCACAGCCGTTGTCGTCAAGTCTTGAACGCAACTGCCGAGTATTTCATCGAACTAAACGCTTCGGATTCCCGCGTACTGGAAGACCAGCGCGGCCGCTCCCAGCGCTTCGGCGCGGTCCCCGAGCGAGGACATGGTGAGAGTGGTGGTCTCACCGATGACCGGCACGGCATGCCGGACCAGGCCGCGCCGAATGGGCTCCAGGAGGAGATTGCCGAGGCCGGCCAGGGGCCCGCCCACCACGATCACTTCCGGGTTGATGAGGTTGGCCACGTTGCCCAGTGCACGTCCCACGGCCAGGCCTGCATCGTCCACCACCCGAAGGGTGGCGGGGTCCCTCGCCAAGGCCTTCCGGACGATGTCCGCCGGCGTCAGCGGCCTGTCTTCGCCGCGGCTCAGGAGTTCGATCATGGTGGTGGTGGACGCGATGGTTTCAAGGCATCCGCGGTTCCCGCACCGGCACACCAGGCCCTGCTCATGGATGGTGGCGTGGCCGATTTCTCCCGTGATCCCGATGTTGCCGTAGTAGGGCGCGCCGTTGAGGATCAGGCCCGCACCGATGCCCGATCCGATCTTAAGGAACATCAGGTTGCTGACTCCGGTATGCGGTCCCCAGGTCACCTCCGACCAGGCTCCCAGATTGGCGTCGTTGTCAACGTAGACGGGGAATTTGAGCGTTTCCTCGAGATGCTGGAGGATGTTGATTCCCACCCATTCCGGCAGGATGGCGCCTTGGGCAACTGTTCCGGTCCGGCGGTCGATCGGCCCGGGAATTCCGACGCCGGCGCCCACCACGGCGCTCCGGTCCACCCCGCTTTCACGCAGCAGTTTTTCCAGTAGTACGACCGCAGCCTGGATGCCTTCCTCTGACTGGTGGCCGAGTGGGAGCATCACGGATTCCTCCGCGATGACGTGGTAACTGAGGGATGCGAGAACCACCCGGAGGTGCCTGCGTCCGAAGTCGATCCCGACGGCGACGGCACCGTTGCTGTTCAGCCTGACGTTCAGTGCCCGGCGGCCGGAACTTGTGATGGGTTCGGTGGAGGCCAGCCCTGAATCCTGCATGATTTTGACGATGTTGGAGACCGTGGCGGTGGAGAGGCCGGTCTGCCGGGAGAGCTCAGCCTGGGTGGCAGGGCCGCCCATCAGGGTTTCGATGATGCGCTGCTGGTTCAACTGCCTCAGGGCGGATTGCGACCCTGGATTCTTGGGCTTGCTCCTCGTCGAGCGCGGTGTTGCGGACATGCAAAGAAGATTGCCCTACTTTGACTCTTGGAGTCAAGAAGTTAACGCAAGGTGTCTGACCAATGCGACACAATGCTTGTACGATCCGTCCATTCTGAGGGTTTGACCGGTGCAATTGGCCCGGATGCCGTTCCGTGCCGGTGGCTAGGCTGGCAAAAGCGGACGCGTATTGTGGGCGTCCCCATTATGTGAGGTGGTAACGGTGCTGCTGGCCCTGATGCAGGCAAACGCCCGCGTACTCGACGTCGAGACAAACTGCGCCGCCCTGGAGGAAGCCGCCCGGACAGCCGCCGCGGCAGGCGCCGCCGTCCTGGTCACGCCTGAACTCTTTGCCGTGGGCTACGCCCCGCTGCGGCTCCGGGCGGAACTGGACCCTGCCGGACTTCCCGCCGTCAGGAAGACGCTCGCCGCTATTGCACGCCGGCACGGGATCGGGCTGGTCTACAGCCTGCCGTCAGTCGCGGAGGCGGGAAGCTGGCACATCACCTCCACGCTGGTGGATGCCGCGGGGGTTGAGCTTCTCAGTTATGCAAAAGTGCACCTCTTTGGCGACGACGAGCGGGCGGCATTCAGCCCCGCCGAGGCGGGACCCGCCGTCGTCGACTTCAACGGGTTCCGGACCTCCATGGTGATCTGTTACGACGTGGAATTTCCGGAAACGGTCAGGGCCGCCGCCCTGGGCGGGGCGGAGCTGCTGCTGGTTCCCACCGCGCTGGCGCACGGTTTTGAATCCGTTCCCCAGATCCTGCTACGGGCGCGGGCCCTGGAGAGCCAGCTGACCATTGCCTATGCAAACCACTCCGGAACTGAGGAAGGCTGCGAGTTCCTCGGCGGCAGCGTCATCGCCGGACCGGACGGTTCGCTTCTGGCCGCGGCGGGACCGGGAACCGAAATCCTGTACGCCGAGGTGAACCCTGACGCAGCCAGAAAAGCCCGTGATGTTGTGCCCTATCTTCGGGAACGCCGCCCTGAGCTCTACCGGTCCTGGGGCGTCTGAGCCGCCCCGTCCCGCAGCCCGTCCACGTACTGCAGGGCAATCCACAGTTCCGCCCGCACCTGCGCGCTCCCGAGGTCCATGGCCAGTATTTCGGCCAGGGCGTTGATCTGGCGCCGCACGCTGTTCCGGTGCATGCCCAGGACCTTGGCGCTGGCATCCCAGTTGCCGTTTTCGCCCAGCCATGACTTCAGGACACTGAGCTGGGAGCTGCGGCGGTCCGGCTCCTGCGCCAGGACCGGTTCCAGCAGCCGGGCGGCAAGCATGGTGCCTGCGCTGCGGCCCAACAGCCCCGTGACTGACCAGCTGACGTCGTCCACGCGCACGCTTTCTCCGCTGGCCCGGACGCGTGGGCGCAGCGACGCCGCGCGCTGGTGGGCGGCAGGAAGTCCGACCATTTCCGTCGGATCGCCCACCACCAGGCGCCAGCCCAGTTCCTCCACCTCATGCAGCAGCGCGTCGTCCACCTTCAGCCGGGTGACGGCGGCAAACCCGTAGTCCGTCAGCTCCACCATCTTCGTGTCGAACAGCCTGCGCCACTGGAGCAGTTCCCGCACCGGGCCATCCGCCGACGCGGGTGCCGCGGCATCCGCGCGGACGCCCTGGACCACCCGCAGGGCACCGGACCGGGTTCCGGAAACACTTTGGGCGAGGAGGTCCCGAAGGACGTTCAGCTGCCGGGCTGAGCCGGTGGTCAGGCTCTCCGGATGCAGCAGCAATGCCGTTGCCAGCTGGCTGGGGGCGAGCGAGCCGCTGGTGCGCTGGCGGACCAGCAATTCGAGCAGCCCCACCACCGAGGAGACCACGCTGTTCTGGGCCGGGGTCAGCGGCCTGTCGGTACCCAGGATGAGCGCCCCGAGGGTGGCGTCCTTGGTGCTCCGGAGCGGGTGGCCGAACACCAGGGCTGACCCGTTTGCGGGCAACGAGTCAGTCTCCACCCGCGGGCCGCTGCCGGTCAGGAGCCGCTTCAGCAGTGGCTGCAGGACGGAAGGCTCGACGGCGGCCGCAGGGCTGGTCCCGCCGGTCCCGGCTGCGGCCGCCCGGGCACGCACCCGTCCGTCCGCACCGAAAAGCTGCGCCCATACCGGGACCCGCTGCGCCAGCGCGGACAGGAGTTCATGCTCGGGCCTGGCCGACAGCACCGCCCGCATCAGCTGCCGGTTGGTATCGGCAAGTTGCCGGAAGACCCGTGCATTGCCGGATTCCAGGAGCTGGGAGAATTCCAGGCCGATCGCGGCGAAGGGGACGCTGTGGGGGATCCTGACCAGGGTGAGCTGATGTTTGCGGCAGGCCATGAGCACGTGGTCCGGGACGGCGTCGAAATAGGGCTCCAGGCCAAACCCCAAGGCGGCGACGCCTGCGCCCACGAGCCGCTGGACGTACGCTTCCGCCCGCTCCTTCGTGCCGCCGTCGTCCAGGAACGGCAGTCCCGCCGTCAGGACGAACTCCCCGTCCAGCAGGTAGGGCGTGGGATCCTCCAGTTCGCTGGGCTCAACCCAGCGCAGCGGCGCGGCGGAGTTGCCGGCATCATGCAAAACGGTGAGGTCATTGGGGAGTGCTGCCAGAAACTGGCCCAGGGTCACCGCGTCCAGGTGTTCCGAGTCATCCGGCTGTGGTGCATTACGTCTCATGCATGAAGACTATAGGTCACTTTGCACATCCCTGAGATGCGGCTCACACCCCTACGCTGGATGAGGGAAACCGACAACTACTCACGAACGGACGTCAACGATGACTGTGCCAACACTCTCCGGACCTGCCACGGGCCGCGCGGCCGGCCGTCCCGGGCTGGGCGCGCAACTGCTGCGCCGGAAACCGATCGGACAGATGGTCAGCGAAGCGGAAAACGGCCACGGCGGACCGAAACTGGTCCGCAGCTTCGGGGTCCTGCAGCTGACCATGGTCAGCGTCGGTGCCACCCTGGGGACCGGCATCCTGGTGATCCTGGGCGAGTCCGTTCCGCTGGCCGGGCCAGCGATCTGGATCTCCTTCGCCATCGCCGGGTTCGCCGCGCTGCTTTCGGCCGTCTCTTATGCGGAAATGGCGGGCATGGTTCCCGTTTCCGGTTCCAGCTATTCCTACACCTACGCCACGATGGGCGAAGGCATGGCCTGGATCTGCGGCTGGTGCCTGGTCCTTGAGTACGCGGTCTCGGTAGCGGCTGTCGCCGTGGGGGCAGGCCAGTACGTGAACGAGACCCTCGCCGTGTTTGGGCAGGTCCTGCCCGACGCCATTTCCCAGCCGCCGGGCGACGGCGGCCTGGTCAACATCCCGGCCATGGTCATCGTTGTGCTGGCAACCATCCTGCTGGTCCGCGGGGCAAAGGAAAGCGCCTGGATCAACACGTCCATCGTTGTGGTCAAGGTGGGCATTCTCCTCTTCTTCTGCGCAGTGGCCTTCACCGCGTTCAACGCCGGCAACTTTGAGCCGCTCCTGCCCATGGGCGCCGCCGGAGTCTCTGCCGCTGCGTCCCGGGTGTTCTTCTCCTACATCGGCTTTGACGCCGCCTCCACCGCCGGCGAGGAAGCCCGCAACCCCAAGCGCGACCTTCCCCGCGCCATCATGCTCTCGATGGTCATCGTCACCACTATCTACGTCCTGGTGGCAGTCGCGGCCATCGGCGCCCGCCCGTGGGGCTGGTTCGACGGCACCGAAGCGGCCCTGGTGAAGATCCTGGAGGAAACCACCGGCCAGCCCTGGATCGCCCTCATCTTCGCCGTCGGCGCTGTTCTCGCCATCGCCAGTATTGTGCTGACCGTCCTCTATGGCCAGACCCGCATCCTGCTTTCCATGTCCCGCGACGGACTGATCCCGAAGGTCTTCGGCCGCGTCTCCCGCCGGACCGGCACCCCCGCGGCCGGCACGCTCCTGGTGGGCACCGCCGTCGCCCTCACTGCCGGGCTGGTCCCGCTCGGTGCGCTCGCCGACGCCACCAGCATCGGCACCCTGTTCGCGTTCGCGCTGGTCAACGTGGCCGTGATCTATCTGCGCCGCACCCGGCCCGAACTGGTGCGCACGTTCCGCGTCCCCCTCTTCCCGCTGACCCCCGTCCTGGGAGCCCTGATGTGCGCCTACCTCATGGCCAACCTGGGCGCTGACACCTGGGTGACCTTCGGAATCTGGATGCTGGTGGGCCTGGCGGCCTACTTCGGCTACGGCCGCCGGAACTCCAGGGTGGCGGCGCTGAGCCACGAGGAATACCGTGAACTGAGCAGGCCGGAATCTTCAACGTTGTCCACCACCGAACGAACGAAGGCAGAGCTTTCATGACCGTCGCCACCGAACTCCCGGCTTCCGACCCGGCCAGCACCCAGGCCGGCCCCATCACCATGCTGAACCCAGATTTTCCGTTCAGCTACGACCATTACCTGGCCCACCCGGCGGGCCTTGGCTCGGTTCCGCCGGAGCTTTTCGGCGCCGAAGTGGCAGTCGTCGGGGCGGGCCTTTCGGGCCTCGTCACGGCCTACGAGCTGATGAAGCTGGGCCTGCGCCCTGTGGTCTACGAGGCCGACCAGATCGGCGGACGCCTGCGCACCGCCAGCTTCCCGTCCGCACCCGGTGTAGTGGCCGATCTCGGCGGCATGCGGTTCCCCGTGTCCGGCAAGGCGTTCTACCATTACGTGGACCTGCTGGGGCTGGACACCCAGGACTTCCCCAACCCGCTTGCACCCGTCACCTCCAGCACCGTGATCGAACTGGCCGGCCGGAAGCACTACGCCGAGACCGCGCAGGACCTGCCCCCGTTCTTCCGCGAGGTGGCCGATGCCTGGAAGGCCGCGGTGAACGACGGCGCGAAGTTCGCCGAAATGCAGGAGGCCATCCGGGCCCGGGACACCGGCCGGATCAAGGACCTCTGGAACGAACTGCTGCCGCTCATGGACGAGCAGACCTTCTACGGGTTCATCGCCGGAAGCGAGTCATTCAAGGAGGCCGGTTTCGCGCACCGTGAGGCCTTCGGCCAGGTGGGCTTCGGGACCGGCGGCTGGGACACCGACTTCCCCAACTCCATCCTGGAAATCCTCCGTGTGGTCTATACGGACGCCGATGACCAGCACCGGCTCATCAGCGGGGGAGCCCAACGGCTCCCTGAGGCACTCTGGCAGCACGCGCCGTCGGGCATGGCCCACTGGCCGGACGGAACGTCCCTCGCATCCCTGCACTCCGGCTCACCCCGCGGTGCCGTGGGCAGGATCAGCCGCGACGCCGACGGCGGCCTCCGGATCCGGGAGCGCTGGGGCCGTGAAGCCAGCTACCCCGCGGTGGTGACCACCTGCCAGTCCTGGCTGCTGTCCACGCGAATCCACACCGAGGAGGCGCTGTTCCCGGCCGAGCTGTGGACCGCGATCGAGCGCTCGCACTACATGCAGTCGTCCAAGACGTTTGTGATGGTGGACCGTCCGTTCTGGAAGGACATCGATCCGGACACAGGCCGCGAGGTGCTGTCCATGACCCTGACGGACCGGCTGAACAGGGCCACCTACCTCCTCGATGACGGCCCGGACAAGCCGGCCGTGATCCTGCTGTCCTACACCTGGAACGATGACGCGCTCAAGTGGCTGTCGCTGGACGCCGACGAGCGCGTTGAGCTGATGCTGCACTCACTGGAGCAGATCTACCCGGGCGTGGACATCGCCGGCCATATCGTTGGCCAGCCAATCACGGTCTCGTGGGAAGCCGACCCGAACTTCATGGGTGCCTTCAAGGCGAACCTGCCGGGCCATTACCGCTACCAGCAGCGGCTGTTTACGCACTTCAAGCAGGACAAGCTGCCCGAATCCCAGCGAGGGATCTTCCTGGCCGGGGACGACGTGTCCTTCACCGCGGGCTGGGCCGAAGGCGCCGTGACCACGGGCCTGAATGCCGTGTGGGGAGTGGTAAACCACCTGGGCGGTTCGTCGGCGCCGGACAATCCCGGGCCGGGCGAACTCCTGGACGCAATCGGCCCGATCAGCCTGGATTAGCCGTTGCCTGAGGACGCGGAAACAGCCTGAGGACGCGGAATCGGTCCGGGGACTCCCTTTTTCGGGCGTCCCCGGACCGATTGCGTGTCGTGCGACGGGAAGCGCATCCTACCCTGCGTGAAGTTCCCGGTGCGCCCGGGCCAGGTCGACGTAGCGGGCGGCGTTGGCCTTCACGCCGTCGAACTCCTCGTCGGTGAGTTCCCGCCGCACCTTGGCGGGGACACCGGCCACAAGTGACCTGGGCGGCACAACCGTGCCTTCCAGGACAACGGCGCCGGCGGCAACAAGCGAGCCGGTGCCGATCACCGCGCCGTTCAGGATAGTGGCGCCCATGCCGATCAGGCAGTCGTCCTCCACGGTGCAGCCATGCACGACGGCGGCGTGCCCCACGCTGACGCCCGACCCGACGCTGCAGGGGAAGCCCGGGTCGGCGTGCAGCACCACGTTGTCCTGCAGGTTGCTGCCCGAACCCACGCTGATCGCGGCGGTGTCAGCCCGGACGGAGACGCCGTAGAACGCGCTGGAGTCTTCCGCGAGGGTGGCGTTGCCGATGATCGATGCCGTAGGGGCGACGAAGGCGGAGCCATGGACGGCCGGTGATGAGCCGGCGAAATCGTAAAGAGGAGCCATGGGCCTAGCCTAGGACATCCGCGACCGCCAGTTAGCTGGGGGAGCCCGGGGTACGGAGGATCAGGAACTGGTAGTGCTGCATCCAGTTCCCGGCGCCCGGGCCGGATTCCTCTCCTGTGCCTTCGGGCCAGGTGACAAAATCCTCGATCACGCCGTGCCGTCCGAAAACCCGCCGCACCGTTTCGTCGCTGCGCCGGCTGAAGAACCGCCGTGGTTCAAGGTCGTCTTCGGGGTTCAGCACCTCTTCGTCGTCACCGGACCAGAGGCCGACGGCGATGGGTGCGTTGGGTGCCGTGACGCGCACCAGTTCGCGCAGGACGCCGTCGATATCAGCGGCGGGGATGTGCAGCAGCGTGCTCATGGACCACACCGCGGGAAACACGCCGTCGGCGAAGGGCAGCCTCCGGGCGCTCGCGACCGAGACAGCCAGCCCTTTGGACCTGGCCTGCCGGACGTGCTCCTCGGAGAGGTCAACGCCGGTGTAGTGGATGCCGGCCTGGACAAACTTCAGCCCGTCCATTCCGGGGCCAGTGCCAACCTCCAGGACGCCATGGCGGCCTTCGGACTTCAGCAGGCTGATGAACCGTTCGCGCTCTTCCACCCGCCGCGGAGACAGGGGATGATCCCAGCCGGACGCGGCACGGCGGTTGTAGAACTCGGCGAGGCGCTGCTCGCTGCCGGGTTCCTCCATCCCAACCCCGGATGCTGCGTCCATGCTGGTCCCCGTCCGTCAGTTGAAGCCCGCCAGTTAACGTCTGTCAGTAAAGCCGGTCAGTTAAAGACGACGGTCCGGTTGCCGTCCAGGAGCACCCGGTGCTCGGCATGCCACTGGACCGCCTGCGCCAACGTGCGGCCCTCCACGTCCCGGCCCATCTGCACAAACTGCTCCGGCGTACGTGCGTGGTCCACCCGGATCACTTCCTGTTCGATGATCGGTCCCTCATCCAGCGCTGCCGTGACGTAGTGTGCGGTGGCGCCGATCAGCTTCACACCCCGGGCGTGGGCCTGGTGGTAAGGCCGGGCCCCCTTGAACGACGGCAGGAAGGAGTGGTGGATGTTGATGGCCTTGCCGGTCAGCTCGGCGCAGAGGTCATCCGAAATAATCTGCATGTAGCGGGCCAGGACCGTCAGCTCGATGTCGTGCTCGGCCATGATGGCGCGCAGCTTGTCCTCGGCCTGCGCCTTGGTGTCGGGCGTGACCGGAATGTAGTGGAACGGGATCCCGTAGAACTCGGCGAGCCCCGCGAGGTCGCGGTGGTTGGAAACGATGGCGGGGATCTCGATGGGCAGGGTGCCGGAGCGCTGCTGGAACAGGATGTCGTTCAGGCAGTGCGCCGATGTGCTGGCCATCAGCAGGGTGCGCACCTTCTGGCCCACGGCGTTGAGGCTCCACTGCATTCCGAAGGCCTCGGCCACCGGCTCCAGCGCCGCCCTGAGCTCGGCCTTCCCGGCCGCCGTCGTGACCTCAACGCGCATGAAGAAGTTTCCGGTGGCAGGGCTGCCATACTGCTGCGAGTCCGTAATATTGCATCCCGCCACCAGCAGGGCGCCCGCCACGGCGTGCACGATTCCGGGGCGGTCCGGGCAGGACAGGGTTACTACATACGCTTGGTTCAGCTGCTCATCACTCACGCCTACCAGCCTACCCGCGCGGGGCGGCCGTATTTGGTAGTCTTGTGGCGTCGCAACTGGCGTTGGGTGGCTAACCACCAGGGAGCGGCAATCACGAAGACCACGGATCGTACGCCTGGGCCGAGGGTCATGTCTTGCCGGACAACGTGCTGC
>DATCVX010000615.1:0-5184 GCA_036566705.1 Arthrobacter sp.
GGCTCATCCTCAGTGGCGGCTATCCCGGCCACCTCCGCACCGCCCACCATCAGCGTGGTGTACGTGCCGCCGTCGTCCTGGGGATACTCGGTGACCTCGTGGCCGAAAAGCTGCTGGAAGAATCCGACGGCGGCCTGCGGCCCGGGCGTGAGCAGTTCCGCCCACGACAGCGCACCGGCCTCGTTGTACCGTTCCGCGCCAGCGTGCGTTCCGGGCTGCCAGACGCCCGTGGTGCCGCCGCCCGGCGGATCCAGGAAGACCATCACGCCCGTGTCCTCCACCTGCTCCGGGCCGAACCGAACCGCGCCGCCCAGGTGGGCCGCTTCCTCCGCTATGGCCCGTGCATCATCGGCCGCCAGGTAGATGTTCCACTGCGCATTCGTGCCGAGGGACTCCTGGTGCGGGTTCTGCGGCGCGATGGTAGCTACGAGATCCCCGCCCAGGAAGGCTTTGGCATAGCTCCGGCCGTCCGGTGTGGGCAGGTCCTCGAACCGCCAGCCGAAAACCGCACCATAAAACTCCTTCGCCGCCGCGACGTCGCGGGTCTGTACATCCGCCCAGCAAGGCTCGCCGTGCCGGTACGTGGGTGAACTGGAGTTTCCGGGCATGGAGGTCCTTTCGCGGTGTGACAGCGGCGGGTGGGTTCCCTGGGTCAACACCACCAGTCAACACCAAAAAGCCCGTTGCCTGCACCGGGTATCCGGTGAAGGCAACGGGCTCAATAACTGAGGTCAGCACAACATGGCTGAGGTCAATGCATATAACTAAAGTCAGCACCGGAAGTCCGCCCGGATCCCGGGTGCTGCAAAAGAAGCGCCGTACTGACGGATATGATGCGGCATCCGATCGTACTGCGGCGTCACGAGGCCGGCGCCTTGCGGCAACACCGGCTTGCGACAACTAGCCGATCCGACGGCTATCTACGTCGTCGTCGTCTTCTTCCAAATCGTCCGCGTACTTATCCACATAAGCCGAATAATCCGGTTCAACCGGTTCATTCGCGAAATGGCTCGTGGCACGACTTCCCGGACCCGTCAGCTCACGCTGAAGTGCCGAATAGTCAGTGTTCGGGGAGTAGTACTTAATATCCCGAGCCTGCTTGGTAGCTTTTGCCTTTTGACGGCCGCGCCCCATGGCGTGACCCCCTTTTGTACTTGGACCGGAGGTGGTCACCTTGGCTATCGGTGAGGCCCCGGAATGTTTGGTCAATTTGTCGTACACCTAGATTACATGCTTTCGGCAGCACCTGCTTGCCAGCAGCCGCCACCGGATGGCATGTCGGGCAGCCCCGCAGCGCCGGACAACAGGGTTCCCGGGTTTTTTGTTCGGTAGAGTCGCTTCATCAACTGCTGAACTTCGGCCACGGACCGGGGTTATCAGCCAAGGCAACGCAGGAGGGTACACTCCCGTGAACCACGAGGACACCGCCGCAGGGCATTCGGGCGGAGGCCAGGATTTCGCTGCCGGCCGAACGGAACGGCCGCCCAAACCCGCCGCGCCGCCTACTGCGGGGCTGCCCCAGGTGCAGGCTCCGGGGCTGCCGCCGGAGCCTCCTTCGCGCAATCCGCGGCGGACCGGGCAAATAGTCCTGAAAACCGTTTTTGTGCTGGTGCTCGCGGGCGTGGTCGGATCCCTGGTCTGGTTGGCGTTGTGGCTCAGCGACAACGGACAGAACAACGGAAATTCCGGCACCGACGGTTCGGGAGTCATTGAAATTTCGCCGACCGCGCCGGCCAGCGTGCTCCCGCTGCCCCGTGAAGGCGTGCCGCCGGCGGACTTCAAACTTGGGGATTGCTTTAAGGACTTTGATCCGGAAGCGCTGAAGTCGACCGTCGTAGCCTGCGATGCCGGCCACTCGGCCCAGCTGGTGGCCACGTACCGCTACCCCGCCAAGGATTCCTACCCAGGCGGCGAAACCCTCAAAGCCAAAGCCCTGGAGGCATGCCAGGCGGCGAAGCTTGCGGCCCCGGCCAACGACTTCACACTCAACTTTCAGCGGGCCTATCCCAGCAGCACCAGCTGGGAATCCGGTGACCGGCGCGTGGACTGCTACGTCACGGCACCCGGTGGGAACGTCATCACGGCCAGCGTCCTCCCCTGACGAAAGCGCCGCTCCGGCTGATCCCAGCGGGAGCGGCGCGGGGCGCAGCGGCGCCTAGCCCTTCCGCCGGACCACCAGGCCCGTGCCGGCGGCAGCACCGCCGTCGGGACCGGACAGTGCCTCCAGGCCCTCAATGGTGAGTTCATCCACGTCGGCCGCTGTATCCACCAGCACGGTGTCGCCGTCAGCGATGTCTCCGGACAGGATGGCCCTGGCCAGGCGGTCGCCGATCTCCCGCTGCACCAGCCGCCGCAGCGGCCGGGCACCGTAGGCCGGATCGAACCCGGACATGGCCAGCCACGCGCGGGCACCCTCGGAGACCTCAAGGGTGAGCCTGCGGTCGTGCAGCCGCTTGCCCAGCTCGGCGACCTGCAGCTCAACGATGTGCGCCAACTCGTCCACAGTAAGGGCATCGAACAGCACCACTTCGTCCAGCCGGTTCAGGAACTCCGGCTTGAAAGAGGCGTTGACAGTGGCCATCACGGCGTTCCGCTTGGCCTCGGCATCCAGGGACTGGTCCACCAGGAACTGACTGCCCAGGTTGGACGTGAGGACCAGGATGGCGTTGCGGAAGTCCACGGTGCGGCCCTGCCCGTCGGTGAGCCGGCCGTCGTCGAGCACCTGCAGGAGGATGTCGAAGACCTCGGGGTGGGCCTTCTCCACCTCGTCCAGCAGGATCACCGAGTACGGCCGGCGCCTGACGGCTTCAGTCAGCTGGCCGCCTTCCTCGTAGCCGACGTATCCGGGAGGCGCACCGACGAGCCGTGCCACCGAGTGCTTCTCGCCGTACTCGGACATGTCGATCCGCACCATGGCACGTTCGTCGTCGAACAGGAAGTCCGCCAGCGCCTTGGCGAGCTCTGTCTTGCCCACGCCGGTGGGGCCCAGGAACAGGAACGAACCGGTAGGCCGGTTGGGGTCGCTGATGCCTGCCCGGGCACGCCGGACGGCGTCGGAGACCGCCGTAACGGCTTTCGCCTGGCCGATCAGCCGCTTCCCGAGTTCCTCCTCCATGTGCAGCAGCTTCTGACTTTCGCCCTGCAGCATGCGGCCGGCCGGGATTCCGGTCCAGGCGGAGATGACCTCGGCGATGTCGTCAGCGGTGACCTGTTCAGCAACCATCTGGCCCGATTTGTCCGTATTGGCCTCCTCGGCCGCAGCGGCAGCGTTCAGCTCGCGCTCCAAGGCAGGAATCTCGCCATAAAGCACGCGGGACGCCGTTTCCAAGTCCCCTTCACGCTGCGCCTTGTCCGCGGTGGAGCGGAGCTCGTCCAGCTTGGCCTTCAGGTCACCCACCCGGTTGAGCCCGGCTTTCTCGGCTTCCCAGCGGGCGTTGAGCGCGGAGAGCTCCTCGTTCTTGTCGGCCTTGTCCGCCCGGATCGCGGCCAGGCGTTCCACCGAAGCCGCGTCCTTCTCGTTCTCGAGGGCCAGCTCCTCCATAGTGAGCCGGTCAACCGCCCGCCGCAGCTGGTCGATCTCCTCCGGTGCCGAGTCGATCTCCATGCGCAGCCGGGAGGCCGCCTCATCCACAAGGTCGATAGCCTTGTCAGGCAGCTGCCGGCCGGAGATGTAGCGGTTGGACAGCGTTGCGGCGGCCACCAATGCTGAGTCGGCGATGGTGACCTTGTGGTGCGCCTCGTAGCGTTCCTTCAGGCCGCGGAGGATGCCGATGGTGTCCTCCACGCTGGGCTCGCCTACGTACACCTGCTGGAACCGGCGCTCCAGGGCCGGGTCCTTCTCGATATTCTCGCGGTACTCGTCCAGGGTGGTGGCCCCGATCAGGCGCAGCTCACCGCGGGCCAGCATCGGCTTGAGCATGTTGCCTGCGTCCATGGAGGACTCCCCCGTGGCGCCGGCGCCCACCACCGTGTGGATCTCGTCAATGAAGGTGACGATCTGGCCTTCGGAGTTCTTGATCTCCTCGAGGACAGCCTTAAGCCGCTCCTCGAATTCGCCGCGGTACTTGGCGCCTGCCACCATGGACGCGAGGTCCAGCGCGATCAGGGTTTTGCCGCGCAGGCTTTCCGGGACGTCACCGGCTACGATCCGCTGCGCCAGGCCCTCCACGACGGCGGTCTTGCCCACGCCGGGTTCGCCGATGATCACGGGGTTGTTCTTGGTGCGGCGGCTCAGCACCTGGATGATGCGCCGGATCTCGGTGTCGCGGCCGATGACCGGATCCAGCTTGCCGGAGCGCGCCATCGCGGTCAGGTCCGTGCCGAACTTCTCCAGCGACTGGAAGGTGTTCTCTGGGTCCGGGCTAGTGACTTTACGGTCACCGCGGACACCCGGCAGGGCGGCGAGGAGCGCCTCGTGGGAGGCGCCGGCGTCGCGCATCAACCTCCCGACGGCGTCACTCCCCGCCGAGAGCCCCAGCAGCAGGACTTCCGTGGAGACAAACGTGTCGCCTAGTTTGTCGGCCTCGTTCTTGGCGTTCTGGATGGCCTGCAGCGCAGGCCGGGACAACTGCGCCTGCTGCGTGGAGCCTCCGGAGGTTGCCGGCAGTGCCTTGATGGCACTGCTCGCCTGGACGCTGACGGCGTCCGGATCAGCGCCGGTGGCGCGGAGGAGCGCGACGGCGACGCCCTCCCGCTGATCCATCAGCGCCTTGAGCAGGTGGGCGGGTTCCACCTGGGGGTTTCCGGCCGTGGAGGCGTTCATGGCTGCTGCCGAAAGAGCCTCCTGGCTCTTGGTGGTGAATTTGACGTCCAAAGAGAGCTCCTTCCGGGGATGCGCATTTTGCTAAGTTGAGTCTACTACGCTCAACTTTGTTTCAGGCTGCATCCGGCGCGATGTTTGCCCACAGCGAACCCTGAAACAGGCGATGCCTCAGGGTTCCGCACATGGCCACCCCTGCACTGTATCCCTGTGGCGGCGGCAGCCCCAGGGCCCGAGGACCCGGGCGGCACTCCCGGCTTAAACATCCCGGGCGGGTGACTCCCCCAAGGAGCCACCCGCCCGAGGGCCTGCGTGCGCCGATCGGCTCAGCTGAGTGGATGGACCGACCATGGGTGCGCGGCGATCCACAAGAGATATTACTCGCTACTGTGAACCGTGTCACGCAAAATGACAATGTCAGTCAA
>DATCVX010000616.1:0-3436 GCA_036566705.1 Arthrobacter sp.
TCGCCCAGCCGGATGCCCCGGTAGTTCACCAGGGTCATAAACACGATGAACAGCACGCCCGTTCCCGTGACCAGAAGGCTGTTTTCCGCCAGCGAACCGTCGCCCACCAGCAGCCACAGGTACTGCCCGGCCACCTGGGCAAGGTTGGCGAGGACCACGATGCCCGCCAGGGCAACGCCCCAGCCGCCCAGCCAGCCGGCCCAGGGACCGAAGGCCCGGCGGGACCAGGTGAACGTGGTGCCGCAGTCGGGCATGGCGCTGTTCAGTTCCCGGAACGCGTAGGCGATGAACAGGACGGGGATAAAGCCCAGAAGCAGGATCAGCGGAGTGTAGTTTCCGTTCACGGCCACGATCAGGCCCAGCGTCGCGGCCAGCGAATACACAGGCGCTGTGGACGCCAGGCCCAGCATGACCGAGTCGCCGAGGTCCAGGATCCCGGCCCGGAGGCCTTTGGCGGGGACGGCACCGCCGGACGGCCCGCCGGAGCCGCCGCCCGACGTCGTCGTCTCCGTGCTCATGGTGTCACCGGGCTCAGGAGTGTCAGGGGGCTCATAGGGCGATTCCTGCCTTGTTGGAGTGGGCCTGCGCTGAGAGCGGCGCCGGGGCGTCAATGGTGTTGGGCACAAAACGGCAGAAGTAGTCGGTAATGGGGCCGTCCGACTCCCGGATCCCGCAGCCCACGGACTCGCCATCCACCACCCAGAGGCCCAGGACCGGGTGGTTGCCGTCGAAGTCCGGCAGCGAATGGAACTGCTGGTAGCACCAGCCTTCACGGCCGTACCCGCCCGGCTGCTCCATGCTGATGCCCTGCGCGTGGATCCTGATGTTGTCCCCTTCGCGGCCGTGCAGCGGCTTGGCCACCCATTCCTTCAGGGGTCCAGGCTCGTTGAGATAAGCGGGCAGCAGGTTGGGGTGGTCCGGGTAGAGGTGCCAGAGCGCGGCGAGGAGGGCCTTGTTGGAGAGCAGCATCTTCCACGCCGGCTCCACCCAGCGGGGATTGTGCGCCCGCTGCAGGAGCCGGTGCCCGAACGGTTCCTTCATCATCAGCTCCCACGGGTACAGCTTGAACATGGTGCTGATCATGAAGTTGTCCAGGTCCACAAAGCGGTTGAGGTTGGGGTCCCAGCCGATGTCGGACATGTTGATGCCGATGGTGGTCCAGCCGGCCTGGCTGGCGACGTCCCGCATGTAGGCGGCCGTCATCCAGTCCTCGCCGGACTCCTCCGCCTCGGAGTGGGCGATATGGAGGGTGCTCATCCCGGTGCGGTACTGCATCTTCTTCCACTGCCGGATCAGGGCCTCGTGGATGCCGTTCCACTGGTCCTTTTCCGGGAACACGTCCTGCAGCCAGAACCACTGCGCGACGGCGGCCTCGATCAGGCCCGTGGGGGTGTCGGCGTTGTACTCGAGCATCTTGGCCGGTCCGCCCTGGCCGTCGTAGATGAAGTCGAAGCGCCCGTAAACATCCATGTCCCCGGCCTGCAGGGACTCAGCGGCGAGCTCCAGGGCCTGCGGGCCGATGCCGATGTTCCCCATCGCGCCGGTCGCCAGGAACTTCGCCGCTTCCAGGCACATTTTGTGCATGTCCTCGGCCGTGACCTCCAGGGTCTCCACCTCGTCCATGGTGAATTCGTAGTACGCGGCCTCATGCCAGTACTCGATTTTCCGGCCGTCAGGCATGGTGGTGGTGGAGAAGACCAGGCCCTGCTCTTCGATCTTCTGCTTCCAGCCGGGCCGGGGCTCCGATAACAACCGCTTCACGCCTAGCCCCCCGTGCTTCCGCCCTTGGAGCTGCTGCCGAAGCCGCCCCTGCTGACGGTTCCGCCCTTGCTGCTGTACCCCGTGGAGGCCTTGGCGCCGCTGGGGATGGTGCTCGTGTAGCTGGGGTAGGCAGAGCGGTTCTGGCCCACCGCGGGCACGCTGGCACCGCGGGAGTAGAAGTACCAGGCATAGAGCGCGCCGCTGCGTCCGGCGGAGCTGTTGCACTGCGTGTCCTCCACCCGCTCGCCGGTTTCGTCGTTGAAACACACCTGGGCGTATTCGGGTTCGTCCTCGTTGCTGGCGACGATGGCGGTGATGGTGCCGGCAAGCAGCGCCGTCACCCCGAGTCCCACCACGACGGTCCGGCGCTGGGAACGCTTCTTGCGGGCCGCGGCCTCATGCAGTTGGCGCTCGCGGTCCTTGGCGAACGGGTCAACCACGGTGGGCGGAGCGTTAAGGAGTTCCGGATGAAGTTCGGGCTTGGGGACCTGCCACGGCGGGGGTTTTGGCGCGTCGGCCGGTGGTGCGCCGTCGGTGTTGCCTCCAGCGCCGCCGGTGCTGCCCGGCGGGCCGTTGCCGCCACGGTCCTTCTGCGGATCGTGCTCCGGATCCTTGTTCGGGTCCACGGCGTCCCCCCTCGGTAGTCCATGTTGAATGTGGGCGCACCTTCGCGCCGGAATCTCAATCCTGAATTCAGCGTAGTCTCTGCCCGGTCCGGCTGCGAGCACGAAACGGGGGAGAACAGCCCATCTCCGGTTCCAACGGTGCCTGCAACGCCGGGAACCCTACACTGGAGCCATGGAAACAGCATCAGTGCTAGCCGTCTGCCGTGTCCACCAGCTCCTTCCCGACGAAGGCAGCGTGGGAGTCACTGCCATCGACAAGCGGCCGGTGGAAGGGCCCGTCAAGGTCCACAAACTCGGCGTCCACGGAGACGTCCAGGCGAGCCGGATCCACCACGGCGGTGAAGACCAGGCCATCTACGCCTACTCCCAGGACGACGCCGATTACTGGGCCAAGGAGCTTCAGCGGGACCTTCCGCCCGGGATCTTCGGCGAGAACCTGCGGGTTGCCGGCATCGAGACCACCGGGGCAGTGATCGGCGAACGCTGGAAGATCGGCCTGGACGTCGAACTGGAAGTCACCTCACCCCGCGTCCCGTGCGCGGCCTTCCAGCGCCGGATGGGGGAGCCCCAATGGGTCAAGCGCTTCACGGAAGCGGGCCGGGTGGGCACCTACCTGCGCGTGATCCGGACCGGAACCATCCGTGCCGGCGACCACATCCACCGCCTCTATGTACCCAAGCATGGAATCACCATCGGCCGGTGGTTCAGCGAGCCGGACCTCGAGATCATGGAGGCCCTGCGGGATGCCGACGCCGACGGCGAGATCCGCCTCCAGCCCGAATACCACGACAAATTCGAGGTGCTGCAGCGGCGGCTGGGGCAGTAGCCAGACAGGAGTGTGCGCAAGCTCACCGCCGCCGTCGGCCGTTAATTTAGTGCTGGGCGGATCTGTGCCTTACACTTGAAACATCCCCCACTCCGGAAATCCCTTATTCCTGCCCAATTTTTGAGGCAGGACTGGCAAGTGTTGGGGCCCGCAAATGTGAAGCGGGCATTTTCATAGGGAGAGCCGGCTAAAGAAAACGCTGTACAGACTGCTGGGATAGCAG
>DATCVX010000617.1:0-1830 GCA_036566705.1 Arthrobacter sp.
GACGTCGCCCAAGAACGCGGCGTCCGCATCCCCATGAACGAAGGAACTGCAAAGTGACTGTCATAACCCAAGCGCCGCTCACCGTCACCCTCGGCTCCAGCGGCGTCACCCCCGAGGACGTTGTCGCCGTCGCCCGCCACGATGCCAAGGTGACCATCTCCCAGGAAGCGCTGGACACGGTTGCAAAGGTCCGGGCCCACATTGACGACCTCGCCCACAGCGAGGTTCCCGCCTACGGCATCTCCACCGGATTCGGGGCCCTGGCCAACCGGCACATCCCCAACGAGCTGCGCACCCAGCTGCAGAAATCGCTGATTCGCAGCCACGCAGCCGGCATGGGCCCGGCCGTGGAACGCGAAGTGGTCCGCGGCATCATGTTCCTGCGCGCCAAGACCCTCGCCTCCGGCCGCACCGGCGTCCGGCCCGTCGTCCTGCAGACCATGGTGGACGTGCTCAACGCCGGCATCACGCCCGTGGTCCGCGAATTCGGCTCGCTTGGCTGCTCCGGCGACCTCGCCCCGCTGTCCCACTGCGCCCTGGTGCTGATGGGCGAGGGTGAAGCGGCCGGGCCCGACGGCGTGACGTACGGCGGGCGCGGAGAGCAGCCTGTCGCCGTACTGCTCGCCGAGCACGGCATCGAGCCGGTGACCCTTGCCGAGAAGGAAGGGCTTGCACTGGTCAACGGCACCGAAGGCATGCTGGGCATGCTCCTGATGGCCATCGCGGACCTCCGCAAACTGCTGACGACGGCGGATATCACCGCCGCGCTCAGCGTCGAGGCGCTGCTGGGCACCGACCAGGTGTTCCTGCCGGAGCTGCACGCCGCGCTCCGGCCGCATCCCGGCCAGGCCGCGTCCGCGGACAACATGCTGCGCGTGCTGTCCAACTCCCCGATCGTGGCATCCCACCGCGTGGGCGATTCCAAGGTCCAGGACGCCTACTCGCTGCGCTGCGCCCCCCAGGTTGCAGGCGCAGCCCGCGACACCGTGGACTACGCTGCGCTGGTGGCATCCCGTGAACTGGCCGCCGCGATCGACAACCCTGTGGTCCTGCCGGACGGACGGGTCAGCTCCAACGGCAACTTCCACGGCGCGCCCGTGGCCTACGTGCTGGATTTCCTGGCCATCGCCGTCGCGGACCTGAGTTCCATCGCCGAGCGCCGCACCGACCGGATGCTTGACCCCGCGCGGTCCCACGGCCTCCCGGCCTTCCTCGCCTCGGACCCGGGTGTCGATTCCGGCCTGATGATCGCCCAGTACACACAGGCAGGGCTGGTCTCCGACAACAAGCGGCTGGCCGTGCCGGCGTCAGTGGATTCGATTCCCAGCTCCGCCATGCAGGAAGACCACGTGTCCATGGGCTGGCACGCGGCCCGGAAGCTGCGCAAGGCCGTGGAGAACCTCCGCCGTGTCCTGGCTATTGAGCTCGTCACGAGCGCACGGGCCCTCGATATCCGGACGCAACTGTCCGGCGGCGAACTGGTTCCGGGACCTGCCGGGACGGCGGTCCTGGGCACCCTGCGTGGCGTGGTTGAGGGGCCGGGCACGGACCGGTTCCTGTCCCCGGAACTCGAAGCGGCGGACCTGCTGGTGGCCTCCGGTGAGGTGATTTCAGCCGCCGAATCCGCCGTCGGGAATCTCGCCTGACAGGGAATATTGTTCAGTCCGGCTTAGCTTTTCGGGCCGATGTCGAAATATGTGGCGACACGTACATTTCGGGCCCGGGAAGTGTAGTAGAACTGAGGATGTAGTGAAAGTCACATCAAAGAGGCTGTGGCAGCAGAACGCATACAAAGGGGTAGTAGTTCACATGAAAGCACGTGGGGCAGTC
>DATCVX010000618.1:0-7328 GCA_036566705.1 Arthrobacter sp.
ACACCTGGACAATCGGGGAACTGAAATTCACCGGCATTGCGCTGGGCTCGGCCGCTGCCCTGGTGATCTACCACGGCATGAAGGCGATCGCGAAGGTCCGGGGCACGGCTGCGGAGCCGGAGACCGAGCAGGCCGGCCTGCCGCCCGCCGTGAAGGCAGCGGTCAACGCCGCGGCGAAACGGGCACCCAAGAAGCGCTGACCGGGACGGCCCGTGTCAGGCGGCGCTGCTCCCGCCGATAAAGGGCCCGGGCGGACTGCCGATGCCAAAAACCGGGCCCGGCTCGGGCCGTTTGGCGTGCAGCAATTCGTCTTCCGCCGTGTGCTGCCTGAGTTGGCGGAGCACCCACGGGACCAGGTATTCGCGTGCCCAGATGAGGTCCTCCGCCCGGGCCTGCCGCCAGGTTCGCGGCGGGAGCTGCTTGGGCTGGTGGGGCACCAGGGTATGCGGGACGCCGAGACCATTCAGGACGGCGGTCGCAATGGTGTGGTGGCCCAGGGGCGAGAAGTGCAGCCGGTCCGGATCCCACATGCCCGGGCTGGAGAGCTCCCGCAGGAACCACAGATCCACCATCACGGCGTCGTGGCGGGCGGCCACGGCATGGAGGTTCTCATTGAAGATCGCCACCTTTCCGCGGATCTGGCCGAAGACCGGTGTGGCTCCCCAGTCCGGGCCGGCGAAGAGAACCACGGTGGCGCCGGACCTTGCCAGCTGACCAACGCCGTCGTCGATTTTTTCGGCGAGCCGGTCAGGATCGCTGCGCCGGAAGACAATGTCGTTGCCGCCGGCGGATAGCGTCACCAGGTCCGGCTTCAGGGCAAGGGCAGGTGCCAGCTGCTGGTCCAGGATCTGTTGCAGCATCAGGCCCCTGACGGCGAGGTTGGCGTACGCGAAGTCCGCCTGGTTCGCGCTGAGTTCTTCGGCGACGCGGTCGGCCCAGCCGCGCAGCCCTCCTTCGCTGAGCGGTTCAGGGTCCCCGATTCCCTCAGTGAACGAGTCTCCGAGTGCCACCAGCCGGTGCCACGGATGCGGTGCGGGAACTGCAGAGGCATCCCGGGTTGGCCGGTCCTGCTTCCAGACGTTCATGCCGTACTCCCTGTCTTCTAAAGTCCCTTGTTGAGGACCTGTGATTGGACTGCAATGAGTCCCGGGAAGACTGCCTCATCCCGGCCCGGTGTTGCCGGGTCCCGGCGTGCGGCCGCCACTATGTTCAAGGCGGCGTCGCGAAGCCCCTGGTTGTTGTGCTTCGCGACGGTCCTCAGGTACTGAAGCGCCACCTCACGGCTGAGTCCGTAGTCCGCCATGAGTGTGCTGACGGCAAGGTCCATCAGGACCATGGAGCTTTGGGCTACCGCGAGTTCGGCACTGGCTTCAGCCCGCTCCGCCAGACGCAGCACCACTCGCAGCGCCCTTCCCACCTCCAGCGCGTACGCGCGTGTCCTGACGATGTCCTCACTGGTGAAGGCGTGCGGAGTGGAAGCGTAGAGGTTTATGGCCGCACTTGATCCGGCTGAGGCCGCAATCGGCATACACAGCAATGACCTGACCCCATGGTCGGCGGCGGCGCTGGCGTAGCCTGGCCACCTGCGGTCGCGGGCCGTGTCGGCGAGGTGGACAAAGTCGCCTGACCGCATGGCCTCCAACACGGGTCCGTCTTCGAACGAGCACTGCTCCCGGTCTGCCGCCCGTGCGACCTCGCTGCCTGCGGCAATGGTGTGGGCGACGGGGTGGGCGTCCGGGCGGGGGTCCCCGCGCCGGAAAAACGTAGCAGCCCAACTGATGCCGCGGTGGTGGCCGTCGATGCTCCGCATGAAATCATGGGTGACTTCGCCAAGGAAGCTCTCCACTTCCTGGCTGTCGAACACGACATCCTGGGGGGCTGGAAGTGATTCCCAGCCCGGGTCCCCTGGGGTCAACGCGGCCATGATGCACGCCTCGCTACGATACGAGCCGGTCCACTTCAAAGCCTGTAATTAGGATACGTCCGGATCGGGCTGCGGGGGCGGTGTGCAGCCCGAAAGTACTGGGCCCAGGGGCAGCAGAGGTGCCGTCCGGCGCAAAGCCGGACGGCACCTCTGTCATCGGCGCGTTGCCCGTGGGTCTTAGCCGGCGTCGAAGCTTTCCCCGTCGTTGTCCTGGGCGGCCTTCTCAGCGGGAAGATCATTTCCGCTGCCATCCGGAAGACCCGCCGCCTCCTGCCCGGACTCGGACGAGAACGGCTCCGCGCCCTGCTCATCAGCGTTGGATTCGTTGATTTCGGCCTCCGCGGAAGGGACGTCCGCATCTCGCGGGACCGGCATTTCCCCTGGCTCGAACCCGGGATCGTTGGTCTCGGCTGCTGCATGGAAGTGCTGGCTGCCTGCACCGCCCATCTCCTGCTCGGCCGTCGGAGTGCCGTAGCCTCCGGTTCCCTTTTCCGGGTCGGCGTGCTGGTTGTCCTGACTCATGGTTCCTCCTGTTATGGATGTGGGTGAATCTGACGCGCAAACTTCTTGTTACAGGCCCTTGCCACCGGTCACGGGCAGCACTGCACCGGAAATGTAGGACCCCTGGTCGGAGGCCAGCAGCACATAGGCCGCTGCAAGTTCGGCGGGCTGGCCGGCGCGCTGTAATGGCGTGTCCTGCCCGAACTTGGGCAGCTTGTCCGGCCACTCGGTGGCCGGGATCAGCGGCGTCCAGATGGGCCCAGGGGCCACGGCATTTACGCGGATCCCGGCAGGCCCCAGTTCCTGGGCGAGTGCCTTGGTAAAAGCCACTTGTGCTGCCTTGGTCATGGCATAGTCGATCAGCCCCGGCGAGGGGTTGAACGCCTGGATGGAAGCCGTGGTGATGATCGAAGCGCCGGCCTTAAGGTGCGGAACCGCGGCCCGCGCCGTCCACAGCAGCGAGTAGACGTTGGTCCGGAAGACCCGGTCGAATTCCTCGGTGGGGAGCGACTCGAAGCTCTCGCGGTTCTTTTGATAGGCCGCGTTGAGCACCACGACGTCGAGGCCGCCGAACTCGGCCACGGTATCTTCCACGATCCGGGTGCTGAAGTCCTCCTCCCGTCCGTCGCCCGGCAGGAGCAGTGCCCGCTGGCCTGCCTTCCGGATCCAGTCGGCCGTGTCCCGGGCGTCGTCTTCCTCTTCCGGAAGGTAGGAGATCGCGACGTCGGCCCCCTCGCGGGCAAAGGCGATGGCCGCAGCCTTGCCGATTCCGGAGTCCCCGCCGGTGATGAGCGCGGCTTTACCCTGCAGGGCCCCGTGCCCCTCGTAGCTATGCTCACCGTGGTCCGGTTGGGGATCCATCGGCGCGGTGAGGCCCGGCTGCTTCTGCTCCTGCTCCGGGAACGGCCCGGCGTGGTAGCCGCCCCTGGGGTCGGCGGGCGGGCCGGCCTGTTTCTGCGTGTCGCTCATAGTCCACCTACTCACGTTGAAAGGTTTTCGAAGGGCTCCCGCTTGCGTCGGTCCTTCGAAACTAGCCCCCGGGGCGGAGCAAAGTCCACCGTCCCGGGCGAATAATCAGTAAACTTATCAAACGTTGATCTTGGCGCAACTTCAGCCTAGTTTTGGAGCACCCGGCGCCGCCGCAGGAACTCCGCGGGCAGGCCGAGGCCGGATGGAGGAGGAGAGGGTATGTCGGGCGTGGAGGATTACACCGGGAGCTCCGGCCGCAACGAGACCAGGGAGGAGCAGCTGGACCGGAACTGGGCTGAACTCCTGCAGGAGCTCCGGGTACTTCAGACCGGTGTGCAGATCCTGGCAGGCTTCCTGCTGACGCTGCCCTTCCAGGAGCGCTTCGGGCGGCTCGACGATTTTCAGGTAAATCTCTACCTCGTCAACGTCGTCATCGCCACCCTCACCACTGCCTTCATCCTGCTTCCGGTCAGCGTGCACCGGCGGCTTTTCCGCCAGCGCCTGAAGGAGACGCTGGTCAGCAGCGCGGACACCATCACCAAGATCGCCCTGGCCGGGGTGAGCATGCTCAGCATTGGAACGGCAACCCTCGTCTTTGACGTCACCGCGGGCCGCTCCGTTGGCCTGACCGCCGGCGGCATCCTGCTGACCATCCTGCTGGTGCTGCTGGTCTACGTCCCGCTGCGGCTGAACCACCGCGCCAAAGGACGATAGCCACGCACAGAACCGATTACATCCAGCAACGGAGGAAAAATGCGCACCTGGGCCAAAGAGCACGGCCTGCTGCTCGCGAACGCCGGTTTGTTCGTGGTTTTCTTTGGCGGGATGATCCTCTCCGGCGCCGCGGCCTACAGAGAGGAGCAGGCAGCCCACGGGCAGCAGGCGGTCTCCGCCCTTGAGTATCTGGCCACAGGCAACTTTGTGGAAGCCACTTTTGAGAACTGGGAATCGGAATTCCTGCAGATGGCCATGTACGTCATCCTGACGGTTTTCCTCTTCCAGAAGGGCTCCTCCGAGTCCAAGCCCATGGGCAAAAAGGCGCCGCAGGACCAGGACCCGCGCGATGCCACCATCAAGGACGCCACGCCCTGGCCGGTGAAGCGCGGCGGGCTGGTGCTGAAGGTGTACGAACATTCCCTGTCCCTGCTCCTGCTGGCACTGTTCATCGCTTCATTCACCATGCACGCCTTCGGTGGCACGTCGGCCTACAACGAGGAACAGCTCAGCCACGGACAGCCCACCATCACGGTGCTGGAGTACCTGGGCACCAGCCAGTTCTGGTTCGAATCCTTCCAGAACTGGCAAAGCGAATTCCTTGCGGTGGCGGTCCTGGTGAGCACCTCCGTCTACCTCCGCGAAAAAGGCTCGCCCGAGTCGAAGCCGGTGGCTGAACCGCACTACGAGACGGGAGCGTAAGCCGCCTTAGGCGCCTTCCAGGACCTGGGTGGTGGCCCAGGTGAGGTACTTGGCGGCGTTGGCGATCGCCTCAGCCGGGCTCGGCGCCACATCAAGCAGCTGGGCAGCGGCCACCACCCCGTGCTGGGCGAGGTCTTCAGGCGTGACCAGGATCCGGCCCGCCACCACAATGACGGGGATGCCGCGTTCACGGGCGGCGTCGGCGAGCGCGATGGGCGCCTTCCCGGTCAGGGACTGGGAATCCATGGAACCCTCGCCGGTGATCACCAGGTCCGAGTCCGCCAGCTGCTCGGCCAGGCCGGTGAGCCCGGCCACCAGCGCGAAGCCGCCTTCCAGCCTGGACTCAGTGAACGCAAGGAACGACGCCGGGAACCCGCCTGCTGCCCCTGCGCCGGGAATGTTGACGTCCCGGCCGGTGGCCTCACGCAAGACCGATGCCCAGTTCCGGAGGCCGGCGTCGAGCAGTTCAACCGCGTCGGCGTCGGCGCCCTTCTGCGGACCGAAAACATGGGCCGCACCTTCAGGTCCGTACAGCGGGTTCCGGACGTCGACGGCGATCCGGAACTGCACGGAGGACAGCCGCGGATCCAGCTCGGACGTATCGAGCGCCACGATATCGGCGAGTGACCCGCCGCCCAGCGGCACCACGTTTCCGGCCGAGTCCAGCGGTTTGAGGCCGAGCGCGCGCAGGGCGCCGCTGCCGCCGTCGGTCATGGCCGAACCGCCAAGGCCCAGCACAATCTCGGTGGCGCCGGCGTCCAGTGCCGCGGCGACAAGCTGCCCGCAGCCGTAGCTGTGGGCGCGGAGGGAATTCTCCGGGGTGGGCTCCATCTCGGCGAGGCCGGAAGCCTGCGCTGTCTCGATCACGGCGGTGGCGCCGCCGAAGGCGGTCTTGCGGATGGCCCACGCAGCCCCGACGGGAGCCAGGATGGGGCCGACCACTGCGTTGAGCCGCTCCTCATAGCCTGCCGAAACGGCCGCCTCCAGGGTGCCCTCGCCGCCGTCGGCCACGGGGAACTGGGTGGCGACTGCATCGGGGTAGACGCGGAGCGCGCCCTCGGCGATGGCGGCGGCCGCCTCGGCGGCGGTCAGCGAGCCCTTGAACTTGTCCGGAGCAATGAGAATGCGCATGCGCTCCATCATGCCAGTCCCAGCCTGGAAAGCGCTTGCCCGATCCGTAATACGGACACGCTGCCCAACGAACTTGCACATGACGTCGCCATTCGCCGGAAAGACGACGTTACGTGCGACCTATTTGGGGCGTAGGGTGTCGGGGCCGTGTCAGCTGGTGGAGCCGCGCACCACGAGCGAGCTCTCCAGGGTCAGCTGGGCCTGCTCGAGCGGCCGGCCCTCCATCAAAGCGCGCAGCTGCTCCCCTGCCTTGAGGCCCAGCGGGGTGGCCGGCAGGTGCACGCTGGTGAGGCCGGGGTTGGACGTGGCGGAGTATGGGAGGTCGTCGAAGCCTGCCACGGCGAGCTGAGCGGGGATCCGCACCCCGGCCACGCGGGCTTCCTGCAGCACGCCGTAGGCGTGGGTGTCCGTGCCGCAGACGACGGCGGTGACCCCGGCCTGCTGCCACTGCGGCCACGCCTGCGTAAAGGCAGCTGCTGCCGCACCGACGTCGATGGTGGTGCTGATGATGCAGTTGGCAGGCACGGAGATCCCCCGCATCCTGGCCTCGTCCAGGAACGCGGTGCGCCGCACGTCGAACGTGGCAGTGCCGGTCACGCTGTCAACGTACGCCACGGTCCGATGTCCGGCTTCGGCCAGGTGCGCCGCCAGCTGGCGTGCCCCGGAAGCCACGTCAAGGTTTACCGAGGGTGCGTATGACTCCAGTCCCGGCGCGTCGAGCAGCACCAGCGGCCCCGGAGCCGAAAGGTCCTCAAGGAAGTCAGAGTTTGGCGCGTCCACGAGCAGGCCGGCCGGGCGGAGGGCCAGCAGCTTGCGGACATCGTGGGCCTGCGGGAATTCGCCGGCGTCCGTTACGGAGAGCAGGAGCTGGTAGTCCGCGCCCAGGGATTCCCTGACTCCGGCGATCACCTTGGCAAAAAACGGGTTGGAGATGTCCGGCGCCACCAGGATCACAATGGAGCTCACGCCCTTGGCCAGCGAGCTGCCCACACTGTCCACCACGTAGCCGAGTTCTGCGATGGCGTCACGCACGCGGGTGATGTTGTCCTCGGAGACGCGGCCCCGGGTCTTGCCGTTGGCCACCAGGGACACAGTCGCCGTCGAGACGCCGGCCCGGGCGGCCACCATGGCCGCGGTGACCCGCGGGCCCCGCCCTGGCTGCTGCTGGGTGTGCTCCGCGGTTTCCATACCTCGATGGTAGTCGGCGCGGACGGCCCATCGGCGCCATCAGGCCCTGCAAGGCATCAAGCGCTTGACGCAATCGGCGTTAAGCGCTTGACGCGATGGCTGCGAAGGTGCCATGATCTCCCTTGATTGCTTTAGCTCCGTGCTAGCACCCTGCCAGCCCCCTCCCTTCGGGGAGGACCCCAATGACGTGGAGACAAAC
>DATCVX010000619.1:0-2351 GCA_036566705.1 Arthrobacter sp.
TAATCGTGTCCCGCAGGGGACAACCGGCGATGGTGAGCAGTACAGCCAGGCGGACACGGCCGTCGTCGGAAATCTCCACCGATTCCACCATGCCCAGTTCCGTGATGGGGCGGCGGAGCTCAGGATCGATGACGGTGGCCAAGGCAGCGTTGACCGCCTGGGTGAGGGTTTCAGTCATGCAGGCGTTACTCGGCTTCCGGGGTAGGGCGGCTTTCGGAGGGCGCGGGCTGGGGCGGCACGCCGGGGTTCTGGGCAACGTGGCTGGGCTTGACCCTGGGGATCTGCTGCGTGCGGGGATTCCGCTGCCGGTCCCGCTTCTCTTTCAGTTTCTCCTTGACCTTGTCGCGCGGCGATTCGTGGCTGCCGGTACCCGAGGGGTCGTGGGTGCGCAGTTCCTCCTGCGCCTCCAGCATGTCCTCCAGCAGGGAGCGCAGCTCGGCCCGGACATAATCGCGTGTGGCCACTTCGCGGAGCGCAATCCGCAGCGAGGCAAGCTCACGGGTCAGGTATTCGGTGTCGGACAGGTTCCGTTCTGCACGCTGGCGGTCCTGCTGCAGCGAAACGCGGTCGCGGTCGTCCTGGCGGTTCTGGGCAAGCAGCAGCAGCGGGGCAGCATAGGACGCCTGCAGCGAGAGCATCAGGGTCAGCAGGGTGTAGCCGAGGGCGCGGGAGTCGAACTGCCACTCAAGGGGTGCCCACGTGTTCCAGACCAGCCAGATGACAACAAAAATTGTCATATACACCAGGAACTGGGGTGTGCCCATGAACCGGGCAAAACCCTCGGTGGCATGGCCAAAGGCGTCCGGGTCCGGGGAGAACTTGGGCAGGATCCGCTTGCGGCCGCTCAGGGGCGTGTCGAGGCTTCCTTTGGTTGCCGTCTTCCCCGTGCCGCGCTGGCCGGGATTCTTGGGAGCGCTGTTGTCAGCCAATGCGGCCACCGAGCCTTGTTATCGGGGCTTCGCCATCATGGGCGCGCCAATCATCCGGTAACAGATGATCCAATACGTCATCAACAGTCACCGCCCCTACAAGCCGGCCGTCGTCATTCACTACGGGGAGGGAGTTCAGGTTATAGGTAGCCAGGGTCCTGGCCACCTCGCTGATGTGGGCCTGGTCCGACAACGGCTCAAGATTTTTGTCCACCAGGTTGCCCAGGGGCTCGAACGGCGGGAAGCGCAGGAGCTGCTGAATGTGCACCACGCCCAGGAAGCGGCCGGTGGGGGTCTCGAGCGGGGGCCTGGCGATGAAGATGGAGGAAGCCAGGGCCGGCGAAAGTTCCTCGCGCCGGACGTGGGCCAGCGCCTCGGCCACAGTGGCTTCAGGAGGCAGGATCACCGGAACCGGCGTCATGAGTCCGCCGGCGGTGTCCTCGTCATATTCGAGCAGGCGGCGGACGTCCTCGGCGCCTTCGGGCTCCATGAGCTGCAGCAGTTCTTCGGCCTGTGCGGTGGGCAGTTCGCCGAGGAGGTCGGCGGCGTCGTCCGGGTCCATTTCTTCCAGGACGTCGGCGGCGCGCTGGACGTCCAGGGCCGAGAGGATTTCCACCTGGTCGTCCTCGGGGAGCTCCTGCAGGACGTCGGCGAGCCGTTCATCCTGGAGTTCGCTGGCCACCTCGAAGCGGCGCTTGTCGCTCATTTCCTGCAGGGCCTCGGCGAAGTCGGCCGGTTTCAGGTCCTCGTGGTTGGCGACGAACTGGGTGGCAGCCTGCGGTTCGGTGCGGGCTCCCTGCAGGGCGTCCGCCCAGTCAATGATCATGGTCTCGTTGCGGCGCAGCCGGCTGAGCGGCGAGAGCGAATGGCCGCGGCGGACGAACAGCTTGCTGACGAACCAGTCCCGGGAACGGTGCTGGTCCATGGCGATGTCCTCGATCGTGGCGTCCCCGCTGCCATCCCTGAGGGTCACCCGGCGGTCAAACATCTCAGCGACCACCAGCGTCTCGGCACCACGCTGCTCAAAGCGCCGGAGGTTGACCAGGCCGGTGCAGATGATCTGGGTCTGGTCGATCGACGTAATGCGCGTCATCGGCACAAAAACGCGCTTCTTTCCCGGAACTTCGACGACGATGCCCACCACGTGGGGGGCACCCCGGCTTCCACGCGAGAGCACGACAACATCGCGCAACCGGCCCAGACGGTCGCCCAGCGGGTCGAAGACGTCAAGACCCAGAAGGCGCGCCACAAAGACGCGCGAAAGATCTGTGCTCACGTCTACAGGCTACCGAGTCTGCTCTCTTTTAGCTGAATTTACAGGCGGCACACATGCTGATGGGCAAGAATGGTGTTATGTCAAACATTTTTGGTGCTCCCAAAGCCGGCGGGCCCAACGGCGTGGACGAGTCCCGCACCGTCCCC
>DATCVX010000620.1:0-2105 GCA_036566705.1 Arthrobacter sp.
CGGTCTGTTCTCTGTGGCACTGGCCTGCGGGTTACCCCGAGTGGGCGTTACCCACCACCCTGCCCTGCGGAGCCCGGACGTTCCTCGAGCCACTTGCGTGACGCGCGGCCGCCTGGTCAACCCATCCGGCGTCCATTCTACGGGCATCCCCGGCTGCCCGGTTCCGCGGCGGGCGCACGGGGTTTTCCAAGACGTTGGTGGGACAATTGAACAAGACCAACCCAGGCAAGAAGGAGGGGATCCTGATGGACCCCACCAGCATGTACATCACCATCGCCGTCGCAGTGCTGGCCCTCATCCTGCTGAGGATGTCCATCCGGATCGTGCGGCAGTATGAGCAGGGCGTGCTGTTCCGGCTGGGCCGGGTGGTTGGCATCAGAATGCCGGGACTGCGGTTCATCATTCCCGTCATTGACCGCCTTCCGCTGGTCAGCCTGCGGATCGTGACAATGCCCATCCAGTCGCAGGGCATCATCACCCAGGACAATGTGAGCGTCGACATCTCAGCCGTGGCCTACTACCGCGTGGTCGACGTCGTGAAATCCGTTGTGGCGATCGAGAATGTCGCCGCCGCCATCGACCAGATCGCCCAGACCACACTGAGGAAGGTGGTGGGCCGTCACAGCCTGGACCAGACCCTGTCAGAAACGGAGCGTATCAACAGTGACATCCGGGAAATCCTGGATCAGCTGACACTCGCCTGGGGCGTTGAGGTGGTGCTGGTGGAGCTTAAGGACATCCAGCTTCCCGACAGCATGAAACGCGCCATGGCCCGCCAGGCCGAGGCCGAGCGGGAGAAGCGGGCAAAGATCATTGCCGCGGAAGGCGAAGCCATCGCGGCAGCTGCCCTGGGCGACGCGTCGGACACTATGATGGCCCACCCGCTTGCCCTGCAGCTGCGGAATCTGCAGTCACTGGTGGAGATCGCCGTGGACAAGAACTCCACGGTTGTCTTCCCGGCGCCCCTAATGAGCACCATAGGCGAACTGTCCGCTTTCCTTGCCCGCGAAAACCAGGCGGCCACGGCCGCCGCCACACCGACGGTCAAGGCGGCCTGAACTGCGCATCAGGGCCGGGAGCCGCCACGTCTATGATCGGCGTATGGATTTGCCCATGCTGGGACGCCGGCGCGTGCTGGAACTCGGAGCCGGCGCCCTGACTGCCGCAGCGCTGTCCGCGTGTTCCCAGGCCAACGACGCTCTCGAGGCCTCGACCGGGGACGTGCGCAGCGGATCCTTCACGTCGACATTCCGCCCCGACACCGGCACGAACTGGTCTGTGGCGGTTCCGGCCCGGCGCGCCAGCAACGATCAACGGCCCCTTCCGGTGGCCCTCTTCCTGCACGGATCGGGCGCCGATCATCGTATGGTTTTCGACGACCTGCAGGCGGACCGGTTACTGGCACAGCACGTGGCCCGCGGCGGGACGCCCTTCGCGATCGCGGCCGTGGATGGCGGCCAAAGCTGGTGGCACCGCCGTGCAACAGGCACCGACACCCAGGCCATGGTGGTGGAGGAGTTCATTCCCCTGCTTTCCAGCCAAGGCCTCGAAACCGGCAGCATCGCCGTCTTCGGCTTGTCCATGGGCGGCTTCGGCGCCCTGCTCCTCGCCTCCCAGCACCGGATCCCCGGCCTCCGCGCCGTCTCCGCGATGAGTCCGGCAGTCTGGAGCATGCACGACGCCGGCCGGACGGATAACTTTGACAGCGCCGAGGACTTCGCGGCCAATGACATCTTCGCCCTCAGGCCGGAACTGGAAATGTTGCCGAAGAGAATCGACTGCGGCACGTCGGACAACCTGCTGTACAGCGTGAAGGACTACGTGAGCGGCCTCCCCAGCGAACATGAGGGTGGCTTCCAGGACGGCGGCCACGAGGCCGGCTACTGGCGCTCCATCCTCCCGGAGGTCCTCTCGTTCCTGGGGAGGCACCTGGGCTGACGTGGGTGCCGCACCGCCCAACCCCGCGCCGGTAGGATCGTACGGTGCTGATTCTGCTTCCCCCCTCCGAAGGCAAGACCCCCGCAGTCCGTGGATCCGCCGTCGACTGGCCTTCCCTGAGCTTCCCGGCACTGAACACGTACCGGGCCAAGGTCCTCGAGGCGCTG
>DATCVX010000621.1:0-2052 GCA_036566705.1 Arthrobacter sp.
AACCCCGCAACCAAGGTAAGAGGCGCACTCATGACCCAGCCCGCACACGATCCGTTCGGCTTTGTTGGCCTGACATACGACGACGTCCTGCTGCTCCCCGGCCACACCGACGTCATCCCCTCCGACGCCGACACCTCCTCCCGGATCTCCAAGCGGATCACGGTGCAGACCCCGCTGCTGTCCGCCGCGATGGACACGGTGACCGAATCGCGGATGGCCATCGCGATGGCACGCCAGGGCGGCCTGGGCGTAGTGCACCGCAACCTGTCCATCCAGGACCAGGCCGACCAGGTGGACAGGGTCAAGCGAAGCGAGTCGGGAATGATCACCAACCCGCTGACCATCAGGCCTGAAGCCACGCTGGCGGAACTGGACGAGATCTGCTCCCAGTACCGCGTTTCCGGCCTGCCCGTGGTAGACGACGGCAACCGCCTCCTGGGCATCGTCACCAACCGCGACACCCGCTTCGTGCCGGAAGCCGACTTCCCGCTGCGGCTGGTCAGCGACGTCATGACCAAGATGCCGCTGGTCACCGGCCACGTGGGCATCAGCCGCGAGGAAGCCTCGCACAAGCTGGCCACCAACAAGATCGAAAAGCTCCCGCTGGTAGACGAGCAGGGCCGCCTTAAGGGCCTGATAACCACCAAGGACTTCACCAAGGCCGAGCAGTACCCGCTCGCCACCAAGGACGAGGAAGGCCGCCTCCGCGTGGGCGCAGCCATCGGCTTCTTCGGCGACGGCTGGGAACGCGCCATGGCACTGGTGGACGCCGGCGTCGACGCCCTTTTCGTGGACACCGCCAACGGCCACTCGCAGGGCGTGCTGGACATGATCCGCCGCCTGAAGTCCGATCCGGTTGCGGCGCACGTGGACATCATCGGCGGCCAGGCCGCCACCCGTGAAGGCGCACAGGCACTGATCGACGCCGGTGCCGACGGCATCAAGGTGGGCGTGGGCCCGGGCTCCATCTGCACCACCCGCGTGGTGGCCGGTGTGGGCGTCCCGCAGATCACCGCCATCTACGAATCCTCCAAGGCAGCCATTCCGGCCGGCGTTCCGCTGATCGCCGACGGCGGCCTGCAGTACTCGGGCGACATCGGCAAGGCGCTGGTTGCCGGTGCCGACACCGTGATGCTCGGCTCCCTGCTGGCCGGGTGTGACGAATCCCCGGGCGAGCTCATCTTCGTCAACGGCAAACAGTTCAAGAGCTACCGTGGCATGGGCTCCCTGGGCGCCATGCAGTCCCGCGGCAAGAACACGTCCTACTCGAAGGACCGCTACTTCCAGGCCGACGTTTCCGGCGACGACAAGCTGATCCCGGAGGGCATCGAAGGCCGCGTGGCCTACCGCGGGCCCCTGGCGTCCGTCGCATACCAGCTCGTGGGCGGCCTGCGCCAGACCATGTTCTACGTCGGTTCCCCGACCATCCCGGAGCTGAAGGCACGCGGCAAGTTTGTCCGCATCACCCCGGCCGGCCTCAAGGAATCGCACCCGCACGACATCCAGATGACTGTGGAGGCGCCGAACTACGGTTCGCGCTGACGTTGACCAAAGAGGCCACGGGGATTCGTCCCCGTGGCCTCTTTGTGTCCGTGCCTGGTGTCTGCGCACGGAACTAGGCTGTAACCATGTGCCAACCCCACCATCCCGCTGAGCTGAACCCCAAGCGGGATCCCCAACGGAAGCTCGCCGTCCGGCCCTACGCCCGGGCAGTGGCGCAGGTTCTGCGCGTCAGCTTCCGGGCCTCGCCGGCCGCGGTCGTGATGAAGGTAGTCGGCTCGCTCATTTCGGCGACGTTGCCGCTGGTCACCACGTATTTCGCCGCGCTGACCACCACGGCCCTGGCGGCCGCCTATTCCGGTGACGCTGCCGCCGGCCAGCAGGCGATCGTGTACGTCATCATCACCGCGGCGCTGGGACTGTTCTGGGGTGCGTTCAGCAGCGTGGACCGCTACATCCAGCAGCTCATGAGCTTCAAGGTCGGCGCCATCGTGGGCGACCTCATGTACGAGCGGTTCCTGGCCCTCGAATTCTGGCGGTACGACGACAAAG